>DTSC01000332.1 GCA_012965625.1 Flavobacteriales bacterium
AGGAATCCAGATCAAAATTCTCAATATCCATGGAGGGTGCATACTTTCTTCTTTCTCTTACCGGATTGGTTTTGGTAAACAAATGACCTCGTTGCCTGTAACCATTAATAAGATTTATCACCTTAAATTCTTTAGGAACTTCAACCGAATCATCATAATTTTTCCTGGCAAATTCAAATCCTTGAAAAAACTCTTTCCAGCTAGCATCAACAGAAGACTCATCTTTTAAATATGCTTGGTACAAATCTTCAAAAGCAGAAATATCCCCATTACTCAAACAGGAGTCCTTATCTATCATGAACTTAAATTATATAAGGTGTTTTTTACAAATAACTGATTACGCAAGTTTTAATGAACTACCCCTAACATGTCTTCCAGACGAACTGGCAAGTGTTTTGCTATCCATGCCTGATAATCTCCATCATAGCCAACTTTCTCCTGCATTTCTTTTATTTTTTCATCAAGCGCATCTATTTTATCAGGTGATAAGAGGTCTTTATCACTGAACTGGTCAGAAATCGCCTCAACTTGTCCTTCCAAATTACCCTCCGTAAGCCTTAAATATTCTTGATAATCTTCTTCCTTCCAATTAAAAAAATCATCCATCAATCGATTGGACAATTCATTTCCATGTTTCATTGATTCTTTTATATTCCCCTGGCCCGTAACAGCATTTCCTACAGCAAATACATTGTCGAAACCTTCTATTTGACAGGTTTCATTGTTCGCAATTTTAAATGTTTGCCATTCACTTGGTATTCCATCAATCAATTCCGGCACACTACCTATTGATGAAATAACCAAAGGTGCTTCTACCTCATAATCACTCCCTTTTACAGGAACAGCTTTGCCATCTATTACCTCAGTCTTTTGAAAGACCAACCCATTTATCTGGTCTCCTTTAACAATCTTCCCAACTGGAACATGGCATTCATGAAATTCGAAGAGATATTTTGTTATAAAATTATTCAACAACTTTACCCTGACATTTTGTGCTTTTTCAAGTTGTTCGGGCGTATCTGTAGCCATTGGAGAGAGCGGCATATCAACAGCTCTGCGGCGATAAAATAATTTGCAACGCTTTATACCTAGATCTTCTAATGTATAACCCAAGTCGTCAAGAACTTTAGCTATACTGCGATCAAGTGTAAACATATCAGCATCATGACCTTTTTCTTTTAGCTTCTTTTGTACTAATTCAATCATAACAGCCTTTACAACATCTAGAGAAGCTAGTCCGCCTCCTACAATAACAGCTCCATCTACAATATCATGATGAAGGCCAGAAAAACCGGGTTCATGAAAATGATTATACCATATAAAAAATGTATTTTGGTAATAAAAGCCCTTGTTTATATATGCATCAATGCCTTCTACCGGTAAAGGGCGATCTTTCCAGGCACCTGTTGCTAACAAAACTGCAGAGAAGCCCCAGTTATCCATTAAATCATTAAAATCAATGTCCGTTCCAAGCTGAATATTAGGAACGTAAGTGATATTTGGATGCATTAATTTCTCATTAATTCTTCCTTCTTCCTTGTCTCTGAGTTTTGAATGCCATTTGGGTAAGCCATCCTCTATTTTACCATAAGGCAAAGTTTGCTGGTCAAACACAACCGTCTTAATTCCCCGGCCAGCAAATTGATAAGCTGTCTCTGATCCGGAAACTGCTCCACCAAAAACAGCAACATATAAAGTTGGCTTTGTCATAATTCAATTATTAATTTATATGATAAAAGTAATGAAAATTATCAGGCTATTATCAAAATGACTTAGTTAAAAAATGTAATGAAATTCTCGAAAGTTCTTATAAAAGTACAGGCAGATAAGAATCAACATCTTATTAAAGCTCTCTAACAAGCAGGGCATTAGCAAGATGCATAATGGCAGTTTTCCTATCCTTCGCAACACCAATACGTTCAAGGTTTTTCATTGCTGCATTATGGTAAAATCGAATTTTATCCATTGTTTTTGATTTAAGATTCAAGGCAGAATACAAGTCCCTAACTTGCAGCACCTTCTCTTCATTAGTAATATTGTCAGAAGAAATTACGGATTTTAATTGCCGAGTCATCTCTGGACCAGCATCCTCCATAAATGATAAATACAGATAGGTTTTCTTCTTTGAGGTGACATCTCCTCCTGTTTTTTTCCCAAATTTTCCCTGATCTCCATAAAGGTCGAGTAGATCATCCTGTAGCTGAAAAGCAATCCCAATATTTCTGCCAAACTCGTACAAAAGGACAGTATCACCAGTATTTGCCCCTCCAAGAAGACCTCCAATCTTAGCACTAACCGCAAGAAGAATCGCTGTTTTAAGTTCAATCATCTTCAAATAGTCATCAATGGTTATATGGTCATTATTCTCAAAGTCCATATCAAACTGTTGACCTTCACACACCTTTATTGCAGCATCATTAAAATCTTTCAAAACCTTACCAAGCACCTCCTTATCACATTCTCCAAGTTTTTGATAAGCCTTGACCATCATCACATCACCTGATAATATAGCAGTGTTTTGACCGAATTTTTTATGAATTGTTTCCTTATTGCGTCGCAAGGGTGCAGAATCCATAATGTCATCATGAACTAAGGTGAAGTTGTGAAAAATCTCAATCGCTAATGCCGCTGGCAAGGCTTTTTCAATTTCTTCAGAAAACAACTTATAGGAGAGCATAAGTAATACAGCCCTGATGCGTTTACCTCCATTAGAAAATACATACCTTATAGGATCATATAATTTCTCAGGACTGCTATTGAGTTCAAGGATTGCTAATTCCTGTTCAATCTTTTTTCGAAATTCATTAATTTCTATAGAATCCATAAGCTCTAAGGTAGCTTGAACTAATCTAATAGACTTAACAGATATTTGCCATAACCACTGCTTAGCAGAGGTTGAGCGTTCTCTCTTAGCTTCTCTGCAGTGATATATCCATTTTTATATGCAATCTCTTCAATACAACCTATTTTCAAACCCTGTCTTTCTTCAATAACTTGAATATATTGGCCCGCTTGTGCTAAGGAAGTGAATGTACCTGTATCCAACCAGGCAGTACCCTTAGCAAGTTTGCCAACTTTTAATTTGCCCAGTCCTAAATAGTGTTTATTGATATCTGTAATCTCATATTCACCCCTTATGCCCTGTTTTAAATTTGCAGCAATATCTAATACTGAATTATCGTATAGATATAAACCTGGCACTGCATAATTAGACTTAGGATTCTCTGGTTTTTCTTCTATGGAAAGGGCATTATCATTTTCATCAAATTCCACGACACCATATCGTTCTGGATCCGCAACATGATAAGCAAAGACAACACCACCATCAGGTTCTGAATTTATTCTTAATAATTTGTCAAGTCCGGCACCATAAAAAATATTATCACCAAGGATCAAGGCAACATTATCCTCTCCAATAAAATCTGCTCCTATTACAAATGCCTGGCCCAGTCCCTTGGGTTCAAACTGCGCCTCATATGAAAATGTGCATCCCAATTTTTCACCAGAACCCAAAAGTGTCTCAAACTTTGGCAGGTCTTCAGGTGTAGAAATAATCAAAATTTCCCGGATTCCTGCCTGCATTAATACAGAAAGAGGATAATAGATCATCGGTTTATCATAAACTGGCAATAATTGTTTGCTAATTGCTTTGGTCAATGGAAACAACCTCGACCCAGAACCGCCAGCTAATATCATTCCTTTCATTGATATAGTTTTATCCAGTTAATTCCGAGGATGTATTTTTATTCTTTGAATCTTTACTCATAATTTTCAAGTTATCAAGGTCAATATCCTCTTCTTCATCAAATATTTCAATCATGGGATCTTTAAACGACCTGGTAGTTATCGACTTTTCCAAAGACAATAATAAAGAAGGCAAGAACAATAAATTGGCCAAGACAGCTAATAAAAGGGTAATGGACACCAATAACCCCAGGGCCCTTGTTCCCCCAAATTCAGAAAACACAAAGATACCAAATCCAAAAAGCAAGACAATAAATGTATAGATCATACTAACACCAGTTTCCTCCAAAGCCCTATTTACAGATGCTTTAATATTACCATTTAAAGCTTTTAGCTCTTGTCTGTATTTAGCCAGAAAATGAATGGTATTATCAACTGATATTCCAAGTGCAATACTGAAGACTAAGATGGTTGATGGCTTAAGTGGAATATCAAAATAACCCATAATGGCAGCGGTCAGAAGCAAAGGGATTAAATTTGGGGACAATGAAACCAAAACCATCCTAAAGGACACAAACATTATGGCCATTAATATTGCAATAAGAAATATAGCCAACGCTACACTTATGAACAAACTTTTAACCAAATACCTTGTGCCTTCCAGATAAACTACACTTGTTCCAGTAAATGAAACATCAAATTTATCAGGATTAAAAATTGAATCAATTTTTGGCTGGAGGTCTTCCTTAATGGCAAACATCTCATTTGTTTTCAAATCAGCCATTCTCACACTTACCCTTGCAATTTGTTTTGAACTATCTATCAAGGTATTCAATAGCTTATCTCCTTCCTGTTTCTTAAAATATAGCGCCATGGCTGTCAGCTTTTGCTGACTCGGAATCTTATACCTAGATTCTCTTCCATTATGGTAAGCCTGATGTGAGAATTTAAGCACTTCCGTAATAGAAATTGGTTTAGAAAATTCTGGATAGCCAGCTAAAACTTTGTTGAGCTCTTCCATCTTTTCAATATTTTTTAACTGTGTCGCACCCCTTTTCTTCTTTGTATCTATCAATATTTCAAATGGCATAACCCCGCCAAAATTTTCTTCAAAAAATTTCAAATCTACTCTTGCAGGATCATTCTTAGGTAAATCATCTGTAAGGTTACCGGTTGTTTTCATTTTTGTTACCCCAATTACGCCTAGGACTACCAGAAAAATTGTAATCCCATAGACATATTTCCTTTGATAATTTACAACATAAGTAAAGTTATGCAAAACGTTTCTCACACCCTTATAATCCAAATGCTTGGTATGCTTTTCCTTTGGTGGTGGCAAGTAAGAAAAAACAATAAGAATAATAAGAATGGATACAACAAAGACCAAAATGATATTTAAAGAAGCGATTATCCCAAACTCAACCAAAACCTGAGACTTGGTAAGAATAAATGTGGCAAAACCGATGGCGGTAGTTACGTTGGTCATAAAGGTGGCACTTCCTATCTTCTGAACCATCCTGGTTAAAGCTTTTATTTTATTCCCATGGAGCCGAAGTTCCTGATGATACTTATTTAATAAATAAATGCAATTGGTTATCCCAATAACAATGATTAAGGGGGGAATCAACCCTGATAAACCGGTAATCAGGAAACCAAACAAGGCCATAGAGCCAATAGACCAAACAACTCCTATTGCCACAATTAATAAACAGAATATCACAACTCTGAGAGACCTAAAAAACAAGTACAAAATAATAGCAGCAAGAACTGCTGCCAAAATGGTAAATAATTTCATTTCTCTCTTTAGGAGAACCGTAATTCCGGTACGGATATATGGTAAGCCAGAAAATTTAACCTTGATGTTATACTTCTCTTCAAATTCCCTAACCTTATTCCTAACTGAATAGACCAGCTTTTTTCTGCTCTCAGAATTTACCAAATCCTTATCCAGCGTAACTGGAATCATAAGGGCACCCGTTTCCTTATTATAGATCACCCCATCATAAAAAGGCAAGGAATTAATTATCTGCCTTATGCTATCCAGTTCCTCCTGGGTCTCTGGTTTATGCTGGACAATAGGCTTAAAATCAAATTTCTTTTCATGCTCGTTTTTTGTCAAATTATATACATGAGCAATAGAGATGATGTCATCCACACCTGGCAGCTCCTTGATGGCATTTCCCATCTCGTACAATGCATTAAAATTCTTGAGCTGATAAATGTCCTCGTCCTTGATTCCCAATACAATTACATTGCCATGTGATCCAAAAACTTCGATAAACCTTTCGTATTCCTGGTTAGATTTTTCTTCTTCAGGCAATAATCTTGGCAAATTATAATCCAGTTTAACATTCATGGCTTTATATCCCATAAAGATGGTCATTAAGCCTAGGACAATCAATATTGATGTTCGATTACGAAGTATGAATTTCGCTAATAGCGCCCACATAGAAGAAATTGTTCAAACTCCAGATTACGGAGGGGATTATTTTTTTGATCTTATTTTAAAACAAAGATACAAGAATTAAACAATTTTGGGACAATGCAAGTTTTTTCAAGTTTATAATGAAAATGGTTATTTTTGGCTCAATAATTGTCATGAGTTGAAACAAAACAAAAAATGAAAAGACTAATCCCAATATTATTGATAGGTGCACTTTTAGGTGCATGTGCCAGTTCAAAAAAATATTTACAAAGAGGAAATTACGATGCAGCAATAAGACTAGCTGTAAAAAAACTAAGGAAGAAACCAACAAAGGAGAAAGAAATCTTAATCCTTGAAAAAGCATATAAAAAAGCTAATAATATAAATAACGAAAGGATGGATTTTCTTAAATTGGAAGGAAACCCTGATATGTGGGATGAAGTATATCAAATTTATAATCGCATGAAAACCAGGCAATCTCTGGTAAATGAAGTGCTTCCTTTACAGATATTAAGCACAGGCAGAATGGTGCAATTCCCCAGAGTCAATTACGATGAAGAGATCATCAATGCCAAGAAGAAAGCGGCAGAATATTTCTATGCCCATGCGACCCAGCTGCTGGCAAAAGGCGATCGTGAAAATGCCAAACGTGCTTATCTGGAATATAAAAAAGTAAAAGCTTTTTATCCGAATTATAAAGATGTAGATGAAAAGCTGAAAGAGTCCAAATACCTGGCTACCTTAAAAGTTATTGCTGAGCCAATCCCCATGCATTCACAAACCTTCTCCTTAAGTAATGAGTTCTTTGACAATAAGATAAATGAGTTTTTGGCCAATATGCCATCGAGTGAATTTGTAAAATTTTATACAGTGAAGGAGGCAGAATCGGTGGGCTTGGATAACCCAAGCCATGTGATAAAGATAAGGTTTGATGATTTTGTGGTTGGGCAGCTTATTTTGAGTGAAAAGGAAACTCAGGAATCCAGAGACAATGTTATTATGGGTATTCGTGATGGGAATCAAATAAAAACTGGCTCCGAAAAAATTAAAATTTGCCATAAGACTCCAAATAAGGCGGATGCTACCAGGACCATCTCTGTTAAGGATTGGGGTGCACATTCCAAGCACTCAGACTATTTAGGGGCGTGTAGTACCACCCCAGCAACGAATATGGAAGTTATGTATGGTACCGCAAAGGCTACCCTTAAACTTACAAGCAAAACACTTCTTTCTAAGGGCTTATTGGACTTTAAAATTATTGACTTCCAAACAGATAAAGTGCTTACCCACGCAAAATTTCCTGGAGAATTTGCCTGGACTAACCAGTGGGGGTCATATACAGGTGATATAAGAGCCCTAAGTGCTAACCAGCAAAAAGCAGTAAAGGCTCATGAGTTACCTCCACCTCCACCGCAAGATTTATTTATTGAGTTTACCAAACCAATATATAACCAGTTAACGGAAAAGGTCAAAGTATTCTACAGAAATTACTAAAAGGATGCTTCTTTAATATGCTGGGTGTTAAAAATTTGAACGATAATTACCAATTTGTATCTAAGCTTACTTTAGGAAAGATAGCTAATATAATAAAGGTAACATCAAGTTATTATCTTTCAAAACTAAGAGGCAAGGCAATCATATGGGGCCTCCCGATCAGTTTATCCATTGAGCCTACGACCTCCTGTAATCTGCGATGTCCTGAATGCCCAAGTGGTTTGCGGTCCTTTACCAGACCAACAGGCATGTTAGATGAAGCTATTTTCAAAAAGGTCATTGATGAGCTTTCAGGTGAATTATCCTATCTATTATTCTACTTCCAGGGTGAACCATTTTTGCACTCCAAATTCGCTGATTTGGTAAGCTATGCTTCTTCAAAAGGCATATATACGGCCACTTCTACCAATGCGCACTTTCTGGATGATGAGCATTGTCGACAAATAATTAATGCTGGCCTGGACCGGCTGATCATCTCCATTGATGGGATTGACCAGGAATCCTATGAATCATACCGTATAGGAGGGGATCTTGAAAAAGTTATTGCCGGAACCAAAAACATAATCAGGTGGAAAAAAGAACTAAACGCCAAAGGACCGCATTTAATATTTCAGTTTTTAGTGGTCAAACCAAATGAACATCAGGTAGATGCGGTAAAAAAACTCGGTGCTGAGCTTGGAGTAGATGAAGTGCGGTTAAAAACGGCACAGATCTATGATTATAAATCAGGAAGTGACCTTATTCCAGAGAACGAAAAATATTCCAGG
>DTSC01000333.1 GCA_012965625.1 Flavobacteriales bacterium
AGCAATGCCATTCTCCTTTGTTATTCTTATGGCATATTCGGTGTCTATCTCATCAGTAATATTACTGTAATCCAAAAGCTGAAAATAGGAGCCGCAGCTGGGTTGGATTCCAAACTTGGACCCCGATAAAAGGTTAATAAAATAGTCTCTTTTCTCCTGGTAAAATTTACCCAACCCCATATAATTGTCTTCGTTCTTCAAGAAATCAGCTAAAGCATATTGCATGGGGGTGTTGCAGGTAAATACCACCCATTGATGAACTTTCCTGTATTCTTTCATGATATTTTCCGGAGCAATGCAATAGCCAATTTTCCATCCAGTGGCATGGAAAGTTTTGCCAAAGGAATAGACAATAATACTCCTCTTCGCGAGCTCCGGGTAGCGGGCAATACTCTGATGTTCGTAGCCATCAAAAATAATATGTTCATATACCTCGTCACTTAATATGATGATGTCTGTATCCTTTGTCAGCTTCTCCAATTTTTTCATATCCCCAGCAGAAAGTATGCTGCCTGCCGGATTATGTGGTGTGCATAGGATGATCATCTTAGTTTTTTGGGTGATCACCTTTCTAACCTCTTCCCAGTCTATATGATAATCGTTGGGCTTTAGCTGAACATAAACCGGAATGCCTCCATTGAGCTGGATGGCTGGAACATAGCAATCATAGGCAGGCTCAACAACGACTACTTCATCACCTTCCTGGACTAGAGCTGTTATAGCAGTGTAGATCGCTTGAGTTGCACCTGCAGTAATGTTGATCTCGGTATCAGGATTGTATTTAATAGAGTATAGCTTTTCAATCTTTTCAGATAATATTTCACGCAATGGTGCAATACCTTGGAGGGGAGCATATTGATTATGACCCATTTTCATATGCTTGCTTACTAAGGAAAGTAATTCGTCAGAACAGGGAAAGTCTGGAAACCCCTGTGACAAATTGATGGCATTGTGCTCAGCAGCCAGCTGTGACATTACCGTAAATATGGTTGTACCTGTTTGTGGTAGTTTTGATGTAAGTGAGCTTGGAAACTGAATCATTGTACAAAACTAATCCATAAAATATTTTTTATAATAGTTTTGATGAAAAAACACCCCAATTCAATGAAAACAATTATTTTTGAAGAATCCACATATAATATATAACATCAATAAGTTAATTATGGGTACTGCAATAGGTTATAGAAATAATGGGATGGGTGTAACTGAAAGGACAGACACTTGGTGGATCGCACCTGTAGCTGTATTGCTTGGCTTACTTGCTTTTGTTGTTTATTCAACATGGGCCGCTTGGCAGGGCGAATATTTCTTTTGGAGTGCTACTGCCAATCCGGAAAACTTTGGAGGTTATTTATCCCCATTTTATTCTCCTCCTCTATTTATTAAAGAAGGCATGAATGGAATTCCGCCATTGTCGCATGCACTACTTGGGCCTTGGCCAGATTGGCTTTGGTGGTTGCCTGGCTATTCTCCTGCTTGGTTGATTCTTGTCTTTCCGCTATCTTTTAGGTTTACCTGTTATTATTACAGGAAGGCTTATTACAGGGCATTTGCCTGGTCACCGCCTGCTTGTGCAGTTGGTGCGGTGCCACAAAAACCATACAAGGGTGAATCTGGTTTGTTAGTAATTCAAAACTTGCATCGCTTTGCCATGTATTTTGCCGTAATTTTCATCTTTTTACTTTCATATGATGCCGTAATGTCATTTTTTAATGATGGTGTTTTTGGCGTAGGGGTAGGCAGTATTGTTTTACTTATTAATCCAATTTTACTCGGAGCTTATACTTTTGGCTGTCATTCAATACGACATCTAGTAGGTGGCAATATGGATTGTTTTTCCTGTAGCGTACGTGCTAAAACTTCCCATAAAGCATGGAGCTTGGTAACGGTATTGAATGAGCGTCACCAATTATTTGCCTGGCTGAGCTTGTTTTGGGTAGGTTTTTCTGATGTGTATGTCAGGCTAGTTTCAATGGGAGTAATTACGGATATTAATTCCTGGGGCGTTTAAAAAATAAATAATTATTAGATGAATATTTCAGAGATAAAAACAATTGAACATGACGTGATTGTCGTAGGAGCTGGAGGAGCTGGATTGAGGGCTGCCATAGAATGTTCAGCCCAGGGATTAAGCACAGGGCTTATATGTAAATCACTTTTGGGTAAGGCCCATACTGTAATGGCTGAAGGGGGATGTGCGGCAGCATTGGGAAATGTAGACCCCAGGGACCATTGGAAGATCCATTTCCGGGATACCATGAGGGGTGGCA
>DTSC01000334.1 GCA_012965625.1 Flavobacteriales bacterium
GACTTGCATGCTGTTCAAAGTAATCGCATAACAATTTATAAAAATGAATTAAAAGCTGGGCTTTACATCGTAGAGCTAAGCAATGAAACTAAGCAATTTAGGGAGCGAGTTATTATAAAATAACCGCACTAAGCCTATTCTCCTGGCAACTTTTGCATAATAGCCTTCACCATAAAACAAATTCCAAAGGCTAGGTCAATTTGTCCATACCTTCATTTAGAAGATTTAATTTTTTCTTTGTTTGACACTATTTAACTATTTGATTTGAATAGCGAGATTTAATTAATAATATTTGCACGGTCTTTACTACTTTGCCAATTAAACATATAATAAATCAAGACCTTGAAATAGTGCTATTATTTTGGTCAAACACTTAGAATATTGAACGGAGGAACACTTATTGCTAAAGAATTAACTGCACAAGGAGTTAAGTTTATCTTCACCTTATGTGGAGGCCATATATCACCAATCCTCAGTGGTTGTAAAAGTGAAGGTATTAGGGTCATTGATGTTCGTAATGAAGCCAACGCAGTATTTGCTGCTGATGCAGTATCCAGGTGCTCCGGAATACCTGGTGTTGCGGCTGTAACAGCTGGCCCTGGAGTTACGAATACCATTACTGCCGTGAAAAATGCAAGCATGGCTCAGTCTCCATTGATCTTAATTGGAGGGGCTACGGCTACTGCGTTAAGGGGTAGGGGAGCACTTCAGGATATTGATCAGATGAAACTGATGAAACCACATGTTAAATGGGCAATCTCAGTGAAACATGTAAGAGACCTGGTGCCAGCAGTTAAAAGGGGTTTCAGGATAGCACAAGATAAAGTACCAGGGCCTGTATTTATAGAGTGCCCTGTTGACTTACTTTATGATGAAGACTTAGTAAGGGAATGGTATGGAGCTAAAGCTGATGATACTCCTGCAAAGAGCTTTGCTGACAAAATGCTTAAAATATATCTGAGACGACACGTCAAGAAACTTTTCAAAAATAAAGACCAGGTAAACTTCTCAGAATCTGTTAGTGGCATCGGTTTTACTAATCATAGTGCATCTGATGTTAAAAAAGTTCAAAAACGGTTGAAGAAATCAGAAAAGCCTGTTATGCTGATTGGAAGTCAGGCAGTTCTTAATCCGAAAATGGCCGAAGGATTGGCAAAGGCCATCAGCGCCATGAATATTCCAGTGTATTTGTCAGGTATGGCAAGAGGCCTGCTGGGTGCAGATCATCCTTTGCAGGTAAGACACAAGAGAAGGTTGGCACTAAAGGAGGCAGACCTCATTTTATTAGCCGGTGTTCCCTGCGATTTCAGGTTAGATTATGGTCGGCATATTCGGCCATCTGCATACTATATTAGCATCAATAGAAGCCGAAAAGATCTCAATAAAAATAAAAGGCCCAATACCGGTGTGCATAGTGACCCCGGTACTTTCTTAACGGATCTTAGTTCAGTATTTATTCCTGATGAGAATAAATTACATGGATGGATCGACCACTTAAAGAAGAGGGATGGAGAGAGGGAAGCTGAAATATCACAAAAAGCTGAGGAAAAACTTCAGGGTATCAACCCTATTGAATTGTTCAGGGAAATGGATAAGATACTGGGTGATAATTCAATACTTATTGCTGATGGAGGAGACTTTGTTGCAACTTCAGCATATACCCTGAAACCACGCAAGCCTCTCAGCTGGTTAGATCCGGGAGTATTTGGCACCCTGGGTGTTGGAGCTGGGTTTGCTCTTGGAGCAAAATTATGTAATCCGGATTCGGAAGTATGGATCATCTATGGGGATGGCTCAAGTGCTTATAGTTTAGCCGAATATGATACTTTCCACCGACATGAAATACCAGTTATTTCTGTTGTTGGCAATGACGCTTCCTGGGCACAAATTGCAAGGGAACAGATAGAAATACTTCATGATGATGTTGCTACTGTTTTAGCTTATTCTGATTATGATAAGGTAGCAGTTGGTTATGGTGGAGAAGGAGAAAAGGTTAATACTATTAACGAGTTTCAGGATGCTATTGAGAAAGCCAGGCTTGCAAATAGCCAGAAGAAACCCTATCTCATCAACGCTATAATAAGTAAAACGGACTTCCGGAAAGGCTCTATATCAATGTAAATTCTTGCAATAAATGGAAAACAGTGTAGGCCTCATAGATAAAAGCAAAGCCGTATTGATGGTAATTGATTACCAGGAATCGCTTATGTCATTGATTTATGAAAATGAGGCGATTATTGCCAATGCAAATAAGCTCATTAAA
>DTSC01000335.1 GCA_012965625.1 Flavobacteriales bacterium
AATATCTGGCCCCTCGAAGAAGGAAAAATAAAGGAATCAAAGCTTTTAAGTAATTATGTGTATGATAAAATTAAGAAATACAACAATAAAGGATATAAAGATATTATACAAAGACCTTCAGAGGAATTTTAATTATCTTTATCAGTTCTAGTAGAAAGAAATATTTTGAATAAATTAACTACAATAGCAATTGATGCGATGGGTGGAGATTTTGGCCCACCTGTCACTATCAATGGCTTAGCCAAGGCTTGTTCAAAAGTTGGAAATATACATGCTAATATATATGGCGATGAGAAAATTATAGCACAGCATATTAACAAATATTCTAACCTTGGAGATAACACGAACATTTTTCATACCAATGAAGTTGTCCCGATGGATGTAAAACCTATTGATGCATTAAGAAAAATCGGAAAAGAATCTTCTATGTGGTCAAGTATTGAGTCTGTTTCTAGAGGAGAATCAGAAGCTGTATTATCTGCGGGAAACACCGGAGCTTTGATGGCTTTATCGAAAATAATATTAAAGACAGTAAGCGGAATAGAAAGGCCTGCTATAACTGCTCTCTGGCCTAACCCCGAGGGAGATACAGTAGTTTTAGATCTTGGGGCGAATGTTGATGTATCCCCTAATCAATTAGTCCAGTTTGGAATAATGGGTTATGCGTATGCGGTTTGTGTACTAAAAAAAGATAACCCAAAGGTAGCTATTTTAAATATAGGTCATGAAGATACCAAGGGAACAGAAGATTTAAAGATTGCCTCAGAAAAACTTTCCTCTATTTTTAAAGGTGATTATATAGGTTTTGTTGAAGGTGATGATTTGTCTTTAGGAAAATCAGACGTGATAATAACCGATGGTTTTACAGGGAATATAGCCCTTAAGACAGCCGAAGGCATGGCCAAACTTTTGTCACATTATATGTCTACTATTTTTAAATCTTCTTTAAGAGGAAAAATTGGAATGATTGTTGCTAAAAATGCATTTCTTTCTCTAAAGGACAAAATGGACCCTAGGGGAAATAATGGTGGCTTCTTTTTAGGATTAAATGGGTTAGTTATTAAGAGTCATGGAGGAGCTGACGCAACTAGTTTTGCTAAAGCTATCGAATTTAGTATAAATCTTGCGCGTTCTAATATTTCTAATAAAATTGAAGATCTGATCGGGGAAAATATCTAATGGGCTCCACTGTTAACAAAAAAATTCGATCACGTATTATTGGAGTTGGAGCAGCATTACCAAAGAAGATTGTAACTAATAAAGATCTCGCGCAAACTATAGACACAAGCGACGAATGGATTGTGGAAAGGACAGGAATTAAAGAAAGGAGAATTGCAACAACTAATGAGTTAACTTCTTCTCTCGGTGTAGAGGCTTCTGAGATAGCTATAAAAAACTCAGGCCTCAAGAATTCTGATATTGAGATGATTGTTCTAGCCACAGCTACACCAGATAATACGTTTCCTGCAACAGCTACTGCAATTCAAAAAGGCTTAGGTATTAAAAATGGTTATGCATATGATATACAGGCCGTTTGCTCTGGTTTTGTTTTTGCTCTTGAATCCGCCGATAATGCTATAAGACTAGAAAAGATTAAAAATGCTTTAGTAATTGGTTCCGAAACTTTTAGCAGGATTTTAGATTGGAAGGATCGATCTACTTGTGTTCTTTTTGGCGATGGAGCTGGGGCAGTGGTGTTGCAGTCAGATTCATCAAATACCAACTCTGGCATTTTAAGTAATCATCTTCATTCTGATGGTGAGTACAAAGATATGCTTTATGTTGATGGAGGACCATCAACATCTTCTTCTGTAGGTTTTTTAAAGATGGATGGCTCAGGAGTTTTTAAGCATGCAGTTAAGAATCTTTCATCAGTAGTTGAAGAGGCTCTAAAATATAATAATTTAAAAATTGATGATATAGATTTATTTATACCCCACCAAGCTAATTCAAGGATCCTTGAAGCGGTTGCTAGAAAGGTTGGAATGGATAGGAATAAAATTATTATGACTCTAGATAAACATGCAAATACTTCCGCAGCATCAATTCCATTGGCCTTATATGACGCGGTTGAAAATAGAAAAATCTCAAAAGGTGACCTAATTTTATTTTTGGCCATGGGTGGTGGCTTTACTTGGGGATCATCTTTGATTAGATGGTAGTTTAAAAGCTTGATTTTTTTTTAAAATCAATGTTTTATGCTTATCAATTAAGAGGATAATATGACTAAAACACTAACACGTGCCGAGCTCTCAGAAA
>DTSC01000336.1 GCA_012965625.1 Flavobacteriales bacterium
CAGCTATTGCTTCCAGAGACTGATATTTTATCTCCAACAGATAATATGCTTCTTGGATCATCCTTTACTCCAAAATATGTTCCTCCTGCAAGAGCTGAGGGAGGATTCTGTCCAGTTTTCATATTGGTAACAGGAATAGCTTTGCTTTCATCGTAAAAGAACTTTATATAATAAGTGCCACCTTTAACCTTTAGAGGGTCAACAACCTTAACTTGTATAGGTCCTTTGGTTTGCTGATAGACCAGTGTTTCTGATTTCCACGGTGCGCCCGCCATAATCGCATTGATGCTTTGCTGCGCCAAATCCAGTACCAGCCCTCCGTTCCCCTGTCCTTCAATCCTGGTAATTGCAGGGCTGTCACCATATTTGGCATTGATCTCAGTACCATCCTCTTCTACCTCAGAGATGTGCGGAATACAGGTAATCGCTTCTATGCTGCCACCAAAACCATTTTTTCTTCCTGCCAGGTAGGGTTTTCTATTACCATTACCTATAGGATTTGTAGAGCTATAGGTATAGATACTATATTGGTTATACGAATAAGCCAAAGCCAGGAAGTAGTACTTTTTATGGTTTACCAGTTTTTTGTCGTCACCTAAGGCAAAGAGGTCTTCACTAACAAGAAATGAGTGTGCGATACCTTGATTTTCTCCATTAACCATAAGCGTAGGCACGTCGGCCTCCAAGGATTCATTGAATTCAAAATTTACAAGCTTGTCGACACTGTCTTTTAAGTCAACCTGTGCCACCAGCCTTGCCAATTCCACATTTTCAATATCAGACACTGAGACCGAAGCATTTTTTAGCTGGTAGACCTGGTAGCCTTGAAAGTGGTAATAGATGTCGATCTCTTTTCCCTGATCCTGCCCGGGGAAAGAGTCTGGAGGGATAATTAAGGGGTCTTTTTCAACATACTGCTCAAGGTAATTGTTTGACACTGTCGGATTTGACAAATACAAAACTATTTCCCTGTTCAGCTCCTGGCAAGTCAATTCAGGAGCGTCTGGGCCGTTGAGTACCCTGAAACAGTTGTCAAATAAAGCCTGGGCCTTATCATCTGCAAGACGCACCAGCTCTACAGACTGGAATGGGTTGGTGCTGGTAGCTCTTGCCCAAATAATACCAACAGTAATGTCGTTTTCAGCACCGGGCTCCAAGGTAAAGGGGCCAGCGGAGTGTACAAAGCGCCTGTCATTGGCCTGGTTGCCAGCTTCCTGTTCTGTCCATGGGTTAATATCTCCTGGAGGTACTCCGCAATTTACACCATCAGGGTCTGAACAAACACCCCAGTTACACTCGTCTGTTTGCTGTGGGCTGGATTGTGCACCGGGGAACATAAAGTCAGCATATTCACAGGAGGTGCAATTGCTAATGTGTCCATTGCCCCCATATCTCATTCTCGTTCCATCCCTCCAGTAACCTCTTAAATAGCTATAATAGTCAACAGCTGTTGAGGGATCCCCTTGAGTAGCGCCATCGCATCCACTAACACCGGGGTTGCAATAAAACACAAGCCTGCGCATACCCCATCTTTCATTATCCACTTCTCCGTCACCAAAGTTCAGTCCATTGATACTTCCATTCATATAGGCATCACAAGCAGAATCCTTGGGGTTATCTAAATTATCAGGATCCTGGAAGGGCCCTTCAAAAAAGTCAACACCAATAGCGGGTGGGTTCTCACCGTAGTGATTAAATGCGCCTGATCCGTCAATGGCAGGGCCATTATAACCATAGCCCAGTCCTCTTTTTACGTCACAACCCACATAGTCATCCTGGTAGTCACCGATATCCGGATCAAAATTTGTTCCAAAATAGGTGTCTATCAACGTAAATGTGGAACGGTTGATGATGCGGTAATTGGTAAAGGTCATATTATTGATCTCGTCATTGGTAGCAAAAGCAAATTCCTGGGCATGCACTTCCAGCCCAATCGCATCACCTTCGGTTTCGTTGTGTACGTTTCCCTTATCATTAAAAACGAACCACATGGTCTTGTCGCCAAATAGTTTAGGTTCCCTGTCCCGGCTTCTGTTACATTCTGTATTTGCCGATAAGTCATAAAATGGATAATCACCATCTTCTGGGTTGTAAAAGCCATCTCCATTATAATCAAAGAATGGAGCGAGGTAATAAGACTGTCCGGCAGCGGCATCACCATGGGCAGGCCATTCAATGATAGACTTGGGTACCGTATAACCTGCCTCCACAGAAGAAGGGTCATTATACCAGGCAACGAACTGGTCCACTTCTGCCCTTGAAATGATAAAATGTTTATCCCACTCAGCACATGCTTCAGGGGATATTTCTGCAGTTCCGCCAGTGTCTAGTGGGCCCGTCCAGAAATCCACTCCTCCGCCCCTGTATCTTTGAGCGGCAATTCTTAGCTGTCCGTTAACATCTGTACCACCCAGCCAAAGGGAAGAGAGGAACATTGAATGTTTATTTGACCCTTTCGGTACCTCATAACTAGCGTCTCCAGTACCAAAATCCCAGAACATATCACCACCGGTATGGATCAAAGCCTTTACATTATTGAATTCAATAAAGTTTTTTTCGTTGGGTTCAGCACAGCCTGCCAATATTGACTGTCCACCGGACTTTTTTGCCTGGCTTTGCCCCTTTACGTCTTCTGTACCGGTAATAATAAATAATCTCAATTTCATAAATTTCGATTTTATTGAATTCTTATCTAATTTCTTTTAAAAGTTAAGTAACATTCCCAGCCTTATTCTTCTTGGAGTTGTATAATTGCCCGGATTATTGACTTTCAACGCATATAATTCCCTAAACGCTTGTTCATCGTTAAGGGATTCAATTGAATTTTGTGCTCCGGGGTCATTTAAGAACCCATCATCATCTGGGTTTCCGGTTGCACCATAAACAGAAACTATGTTTAAGGTGTTAAGCACATTTAATACCTGGAGAGAAACCTGAAGGGATGCTCGTTTTTTGTTTTCTTTACCCCACTCGAGATCAAAATACTTATCCAGTTTTCCATTCATCCTTACCTGCCAGGGCAACCTTGAGCCATTAAGCGATCCCAAAAGAATGCCCCCTTCATTAGTAAATCCAGCCTCTTTGGTGATGTTTCTCTGTTTGCTATATGGCAATCCAGAACCACCAATAACTACAATGTTAACTCCCGCTTCTTCAAACACTTTCTTGTCGAACCAGATAGGCCCATTATAGTCTTTTCCTTTTCCATAATGATAGTCAAAAGTTGTTTGAATCATATGTCGTTGATCCCAATTTAGGGGGCTGATTACTTTTAGGTTCGGCTGCCCTGCACCGATTATATTGGCGGCAGTGGATGAGCTTGAGCCAGTACCTTCAGCAAATTGAAGCGTATAGCTTGCCCTAAGCCTGACATTACCCATTCTTCTTAGGTCGTAGACAAATGTCATTCCTTTTATTGTTCCGAAATCCAGATTGCCCAAGGTCCTATATGAAGTAGGATATGCATCAAGCACTCTTGTAATCTGAATTTCGTCCTTCATTTCTCTGTAAAAAGTGGCGATCTTCAGAGAAGAATAAGAATTTAATTTTTGCTGGAATCCTATTTCATAATCGACGGTTTGTGATGGCTTGAGGTCAGGGTTGCTGATAAATGGATCACTTGTACTTTGCATAAAAAGGTAATCTGTGGGAGAAAACCTGCCACTTTCAGGCCTTCTGGCTAACACATCATAATGTGCAAAAAACAAGGCTTCGTCTGATATAGGGAATGAGAAAGCAATTCTAGGCATGAAGGTTGTTTGCGGTTTGTAATCAACAAAAGCATTGGAACTTATTTCACTTGAGTTGGTTTTATCCGGATCAACCAAATAGGGTAAAACACCAGAGCTTGTTTGTAATGCCTCTGCATCTACAATTTCAGCACCGACACTATTATACCAGGTATTATTATTCCTATACCCTAATACAGTTCCTGGGTCTTGAATATCGTCCACATAAACAACATAATTGTCTCCTATATTATCAGGCACATTCGCCGATAAACTCGAGCGGTCCTCTCCGCTCCTAACTTCTCCGGCGGTAATGGCAGGGAATATTAGGTAAGGGTCTTTTAATACTTTTTGGTTGGCATCAAAACGGTCAATTCGCAATCCTATATTAAAAACAAGATCTTTAAATGCAAATTTATCCTGGATGTATCCTGCTACATAGTTTGGTTCATAAGCACCAATGGGACGATCAAAAACGGCAGGCCCATTAAAGCCATCGATATTACTTGTTTGATTAAAAAAGTCATCCAAAGAGGGCTTGGATTTTAGCTTTTTGCCAGTATAATCATAACCATAATAGGCAATATAGCTACTGCCTCCATTTAGGAGCTCATCAGCACTAAACATGCTTATGTCAAATGTGCTGGGGGGTAAAGAGTTCAGGTCAATCCAATCTGTTCCATCAGTAGGCAGGCCAAGCTCCTTTCTCAGGTTATAGTCAAACAACGCCTGAGAGGCACCATCATAACGGTATGGATAATTAATCCTGCCGGCATAAATGGTATCATCTGCGGTACTTGCAGATCCAGTTAGGTCATAATATACTGGCTGTGGGTTGTTTTTGTCAAGCTGGAGTATATGGTTGTTTGTAATTTGTCTCATTTTTGTCCATAGTGAAACGGGCGATACTCCATAAAACCGGTCTGTCCTTTGCTCATATTCAAAACCCGCTGAAATCTCATGGTCTTTAAATATATCAGCGGATCCAGAAGCAAGGATTCTGAATTGACCCTGATTGGTATTGGTGTACCCATTAGAGACACGGCCAGGGCTTGTCCATACATCATAGACATTATTTGTTTCATCTCCCGGCCTGCTCCCATTGATAATAGCACCACCTTCCACCACCTGGCCCCAATTCTCGTAATTTCCCAAAGGGTCAGAATAGAGATCATAATAGCTTTGCGTGTAATCTGAAGCAGCCTGGTTGATGTCAGATCCTTCAAAATCATATAAGGTGTCAGCATGAGCATTCATGATCTCTCCAAAAAGGCCTGTTACTGAGTCAGTGCCAAATTCATAGGTGGGCATTCTGTATGTGGTGAACTTCCCAACATAACCATAATTAAATAAATTGTCTTTATGCTTAGCATCTTGTACCCTTTGATTAAAATAAGTATAGTCTATATGCAAGGTGTAAAATGCGTTTTTCACAGCTGCATTGGAGCTTTCTTCTTCCGAGCTCTCAGGAGAGTTAAACTTCTGTGTGAACTTTGCATAGGCCCTCCATGTAGTATTTATTACCTGGGCATTGTTGTCGTAGTTAAATATTGCATCACCAAAGCTATATGAACGATAAGTGTTCCAGTTGAAGGTTCCTCCAAAAGTCAGGTTTACATTGGGTCCAGTTCTCACATCCACTTTACCTGAAAGGTTCATGCCTTTTGAGGTCACATTTTGTCTGAACTTGATGGCTTCCAGATCTCCTTTGTCAACATATTCCGTATTCTCAAAAGAGCCTTGCCCTGTACCACTAGGCCTAAGGGGGGTTTTTTTCAGGGAATCGAGGAGTGATTCGCCAGCCTTATACATTTGAATTCCTTGTGGGCTGCCATCCTTGATGTGCGTTAATTCGCCAGCTAAGAAAAACCCTAAACGAGTCCTTTTAACGGAGTCTACTTTGTCCCATGTTTTTAGCAAGGGTCCAGATACATTGAAACCTAATAGGTTGTAAGCATACGGATCCAGCCCTATGTTGATGTCTTTGTCTTCTCCCAAATAAAACCCAGAGCTCAAAAGCTCAACGCCTCCATAGTAAACATCTGAAGGCCCCCTGGTTGTAATGCTGATAATACCTCCTGTTGCATCTCCATATTTTGCAGGAATACCTCCCGTAACTACAGTGACCTGTTCAATAGCAGATTGGGGAATACTTTTGGACCCACGAACCCTTACACCATCAATATAATAATTGGTTGCACTGCCCCTAGCTCCCCTGACATTCAAATCTCCGTTTGCACTTTGGAAAACACCTCCAACAGTAGCAGCTACTCCCAGGGCAGATCGTGTAGGCATGCTGGCAATATCATCTCTTGTTACCGTTTCTCCTGATTGAGTCTTGTCTTTAGAGATCAAAGGCACCTCATAACCGATAACTTCTACAATATCTAATTCTTCAGCTGCCGAGGCCAATTTTAAATCCTGAAAGGTAATGGCGTCTGGAGTTACGATAACACCAGTTAATAGAATTGATTTGTATCCAACAAAGGACACTTTTATATCATATTTTCCAGGGGGGAGGGGTTTAATGGAGTAATCACCTTCAAAGTCTGAAGTTGCACCTCCATATAATTTACCCCCTCTTTCAGCAATAATATTTGCAAAAGGAATTACCTCAGCAGTTTCCTTGTCCATTACTTTGCCTTTAATTGCACCATCCTGTGCAAATGCGAGTACTCCTGTTAGGAAGATGGATACAAACAACACGAATCGTTTTCTTAGCATAACGTTTGTGAATTGAATTGGTTTTTAGATCATGTTTTCAACCTTCATAACCACAATTTTTCAGGTGGTTTTCTAGTCCTCTTTTTAAGAAGGTGTAAATATAACAATAAATATATTTTACTACCAAACTCTTTTTCCAATGATTGCTTATTCAAATAAACGACAAATAAAGGGCATGGGTTAGAAAAATCTAGGAATTGGTATAAAACAAAGAGAAACTGGTTGTATTATAAAAGAACAAGGCATAAATACCAGAACCAGAAAATAGTTTATAAGGACGATAGGGTGTTGAGAAAAGCAATCTTCTTTCTTCTGGAGACGGGGACAGAAGAGCCATCAGCCATGGTCGCATACCCACCTTCACCTTTGTGGTATTTTGTGATATGGTTAAGGTTTATCAAATGTGACTGATGCACCCTGAAAAAATTATGTTCAACCAAAAGTTCCTCATAATGCTTAATGGTTTTTGAAACTAAAACCCTGGTCTCATTTTGTAAAATGAAATAGGTGTAGTTGTCTTCAGATTCACATCTGATTATATCTTCTATTTGAATAAAGATCAGGCCATCTACAGTAGGCAATGCAATTTTTCTAAAGGTATTTTTTTGATCTTTCAGGTTTTCGATGGCCATATCAAAACGCACCTTATTAAATTTATGGTTTTTGATTTCTTTTACCCTCTGTACAGCATCTACTAGCTGTTCAATATCTATAGGTTTCAAAAGATAATGGATGGCACTAAATTTAAAAGCTTTTAATGCATATTCATTATGGGCCGTTGTAAAGATTATTTCAAAGTTAATATCATCAATTTGCTCTAAGAGGTCAAATCCTGTTTCCCCTCTCATTTTCACATCCAAAAATACCAGATCTGGCTTGTGCTTTTTTATGGAAGCAATACCTGAAGCAACGCCTTCCTGCATATCTACCACCTCAACATTTTCACAATATTCATGAAGGATGTTTTTCAGGTTTAAGCTTGCTTTTTCCTCATCTTCAACAATAATTGTTTTAAGCATTTTTGGTTAATTAAAATTCAGCTTCAACAGGTATACTTAGTTTTATCCTGGTGCCTACAGCACTGCCGGCAGCATCTTTTAGGTCAGTAATTACTACTGCCAGATCACTATTTTCCATTTCATTTAAAATCTGGATTCTATCCCTTGTGATGGACATGCCTGCAGGCTTGTGCCCATACTTGTATTGCTTACTTTCAATTTTTCTGGCTTGTTCTCGTCCTATGCCATTGTCTTCTATTGTGCAATGTAAGAAATTATTTTCCATTGTGATATTTATTGTCAACATACCCGGTTCCTGTTTGTTTAGGAGGCCATGGTTAATTGCATTTTCAACAAAGGGCTGGATCAGGTTGCCTGGAATTTCAATATAATCAGGGTCTATATTGTCTGCTATATTAATCTGGTATTTAAATTTGTTTTCGAACCGGAGGTACTCAAGTTCTATATAAAGTTTCAAGGCTTTAAGGTCATCAGATATAGGGAGGATTGACTCTTGAGAATTTTCAAGAACTTGTCGCATTAGCCCTGCAAATTTTGAGAGATAATCATTGGCTAATTTTTTGTTATTGTCGTTTATATAATGCTGTATTGCATTCATGGCATTAAATATAAAGTGTGGGTTCATTTGGGAGCGAAGTGCCTGAAGTTTTAGCTGGTCCATTCTTCTGTTAAGAGAATTCTTCTTATTGATATTTTTTAGCTTAGTTTTCCAAAAATCAAGCACTATTTTTGACTGTTCAAGCATTAAATCTGCTTGTGATTTCATAATATCAAACTCAGCCGACTCCATCTCATATAAGTCATCTTCCCTTTTTACTCTAT
>DTSC01000337.1:0-5196 GCA_012965625.1 Flavobacteriales bacterium
AATTATACACCCTCCGGCATCAGTAACAGTTACATTTACAAGGCCGGCACACAGACCAACTGCAGTTGCAGTGGTCTGAAATCCGGGGTCATCCCACAAATACGTGTAGGGCCCTGTGCCCCCTGACGGACTTGCCACCGCGGTTCCTGTACAGGATCCATTGCAATTAATGTTTGTTCCGGTAACAATATTGGTTAGGGCAGCAGGCTCGGAAATCGTAACATTTATGATCACAAGACAACCATTGACATCCGTTATGGTTACCGTATACGTTCCGGCACATAATCCTGGGCTGGTACCGCCATTCGGAGATAAATTTGCTGCACCATCACAGGCACCAACACAGGAAACATCCGTTCCGACCACTGCCCCACCCGGCTCCGGATATACATTGACCGTCAGGAAATAAGTATCACTGCAAGGCCCATTGGTTACTATCTGGGTTACAACATAAGTGCCAGAACTTGCATAGGTATGGGAGGGGTTTTCTAAGCTAGAGGTGCCGGCATCACCAAAGTTCCAGGAATAGGTTACACCGGATGTTCCCGTGTTTGTAAAAACAAAATTATTGCCTGTTAAACACTGATTCCCATTATAGGTGAAGCCTGCCGCAGCTAAACCTCCTGGATTTATTGTGGTGGTGCTATTAAAAGTGTTTTGCTCTGTACAACCATTGGCATCTACCACTGTGACCGTATAGGTGCCGGGACATATATTGGTCTGGCTTTGGCCTACACCAACACCATTATTCCATGTAAAAGTAAAGGGGCCTGTTCCTCCTGTAACAGAGGCAAACAATTGACCATCACACGCACCGGAACATGATTCATCTAATGGAATTGCAAAAAGATCTATCGGATTGGGTTGTAAAACATCAATTGTAGCGGTGCCTATGCAGCCATTGGCATCGGTAACATTTACCGTATAAGTGCCCGCGCATACATTCACCTGGTTCTGCCCACTGCCAAGGCCTGGCCATGTATACGTATACGGCGCAGTGCCTCCAGATGATGTCGCACTTACCGTCCCATCGCAGCCATTATAGCAATTTGCATCAGTAGACGAGGGGGTTACGGTGATATTTCCACCTAAATCAATAATCGTAAAGTTCTCGATAGCGGTATTACATCCTGAGGCATCAGTGACTGTAACACTATATGATCCCGCACAAAGGCCTATTGCAGTTGCATTTGTTTGTGCATTAGGATCATTCCATATATAGGTATAGGGAGCAACTCCACCAGAAGGAGTAACCGTAGCGGTACCATCACACATGCCACATGCCACATTTGAGAAGCTAGTTGTGGTTGTCATTGTTCCAGAAGGAGTACAAGTTACACAAGAGGTGGTTTGAAAATAAAGACCAGCAGCTACAAATACCCAGCAATCCCCTCCAGGGGGAGTAAAACTGTAATTAGCAGTTGTTTGACCAGCAGTTACCGTTGTTGCAGCCACATCAAAATTCCAAAAATTTTGAGGGAAAGGCCCACCTACACCATTTAAGACTGTTGTATGATTTGGCCCTACATTATTTTGTAAGTCTCCCGCCATCGCAAATGCGGTACCAGTAGTTGAATTACCACATGCGGTAAAACCGCTTAACGTTTGACTGTTTGAGCCACCAATGGTTACCAAAGCACCGTCAGCAATCACCAATGTTCCCTGGTATGTTGCTGTAGGATCTGAATATATAATGAACAATGTAAATCCATCTACCGGCCCTCCCCCACTAGATATGTTTATTGTATAATTTCCATTTCCGGTAACAGACGCTGTTACATCTGCTCTAAATACCCTGGTACCACCTACACTCCAACATTTGTCAGGTCCAGTACCTATTAAATTTGCCGCATAGCCAGCAGTATTACCCAAAGGTTCTGTAACAGTGCAAGTAGCAGCATTATTAGTTGATGACTCACTCCACCAAACATAAGCCTGAATCAGGTTGAAACAAGCTGGCAAACAAGAAATATTTACAGAGGAAGGAAATCCAGGGCCAGGTGAAGGGCTATATCTTGTTGCGGTCATCAAGGCAGCTGCACAATAATTTAATCCACAGGCAGAATAGTTATACATTTGGCCAAGAAATCCATTCCCATCCATCTTTGCCATTGCGCCTATACTATCAGGGGTAATTGTTGCTCCTTGATTATATTGATATATGGGTAATGCCTTTTGTGCAGATACCATTCCTATGGCAAAGCAATAAATAATAAAACTCAGAAGAACCTTATGCAAAATAATCTTATTTATATGATTCAAAATGCACATTATCGGTTATAATAATTTTTCTTGGCTGGTAGCTTTGGATAATTATATTAATAGACGCAATTTTAGGGTTTAGGTTGCTATATTCCTAAGATAAATTTAAATTATATGTACAATGTAAAAACAAAAACCCTAAATAGTAAGTATTAAATGAAAAAAACCTGAATAACAGAAAGAATTATGAGGTTCAATAAACCAAGCGTTTACTTCAATAAAGTAACATGGCCAACATACTCATGGGAATCACCATCAAAATCTTCATTTTGAATCATCCAAACATACACATCCTGTTGTGCAATCTCCGGACCATCATTAGCTCTGCCATCCCAGCCAATCCAATCTGTATACGGACCTGAATATTCATAAATTAAATCCCCCCACCTATCATAAATATAAAAGCGGAACTCTTCATCATTTATACCTATTCCTTTTGGGTAAAAATGGTCATTAAAACCATCCCCATTGGGCGAAAATGCCAAAGGAGCAAATAAGATATACTCATTAGTTATCTCTACTTGATCAGAATAAATATCAATACAACCATAAATATTGGTAACAATCTGAAATATTGTAAAAGTTCCTGAGTCTGCATAGAGATGAAGCACTGTATCCCCTACAAAGAAATCAGACGTGTCTCCAAATGCAGAATCTCCATCACCAAAAGACCATACCCAATCAATTACGTCTTGGGTAGCATGATCTGTAAATATGATTCCAGGATTTGTTATTGGGACTGATTCAGGGAATGGATCAAATCCTGCTATTGGAGTAGGATTAATTAAAATCTCAACAAAGTTCGCAGCACTTTCACAACCCGCAATAGTTTGGGTTGCAAAATACAAGCTAGTTCCAACATTACTGAAAGGTATAAATATAGAATCTGATCCAAGAATATTGGTTAAGGCTGTGTCTGAATACCATGTTATGTTTGTGCCCGACGCTGTTAGATCTGCTAATTGATCACCTAAGCAATAAACTGAATCACTCATAACCAATGGTGGTGGAGGCACCGGACTTACCGTGATATCAACACTGGTTGTATCATTTGGGGAACAACCATCAGAAACCACAACAGTAAATGTAGTATCACTCATGATTCCAGAAATAGTTTGATCTGGCCCAACCATAGAGGTATTCAGCCATGTATAATTATATGGACCTCCATCACCACCTGATCCAACAACTGAGATTACTCCATCATCCCCTTCACAAATTGAAGCACCCACACCCAGTGCAGTTAAAGGGGGATACACAGTAATTACAACTTCAGAAGTATCTGTACAATTATTTGTGTCTGTAACTATAACAGTATAAGTAGTTGTTACTATGGGATAAACATTGTACATAATTGTATCAGGTATACCATTATCCCATGAAAAAATATAATCTCCACTTCCACCTACTGCACTAGCAGAAATCAGAGCTCCCTGAGATATGCAAATTGTTGATGTACCAAAGGCATTAACATCCAGTTCCAGCGACTCAGTGATAATAGCATCCGTAGAGTCTTCACATCCATTCACATCACTTACTGTTACAGTATATGTACCTGAAGCTAATCCTGTAGCTGTTTTGTTTGTCTGCTGCAGGGGATCATTCCATTGATAAGTAAATGGAACAAAACTGCCAGTTACATTAACAGAAGCTTCTCCAGAAAAAGTACCAAAACATAAGACATCTACTGCTGATTCAAATGAAACTATTGGCCCAACATTATCATTTACTACAATAGGTAAAGTAAATGTACAACCATTAACATCTGTCACAATACAGTCATAACTTCCCTGGACCAATCCCATTACTGTATCTGTAGCCTGGCCTATTGGCATACCAGCCCCATCAAACCATTCATAAGTATATGGATATGTTCCTCCTGAAGGATCTACATATGCAACGCCATTTGCATAGCCACAACTTGAAGGAGTGCTTCCTCCACTTGCATCTAGTAAGGGGGGATCAATTAGTGACATTGCCTGATTGGCATCACATCCATTAAAATCTGTAATTAGGACCGTGTATGCCCCTGCCGATAGGTTAGATATTGTTTGCCCTATCCCTGAGGGTAACCAAGTAAATGTATAGGGTGGAGAACCTCCATAAACAGACACTGATATTTCACCATCAGAGCCACCATAACAGCTTATATTATTTCCAGCAATGGAAGGCACTAAATCAGTAGGTTCAATTAATACAAGACCATTATTTATCTGACATCCGTTTACATCAATGATTACCACATTATTTGAACCTGCACATAACCCTGTAGCCAAGGCAGTTACCTCACCACCTGGAGACCATAGATATGAGTAGGGAGGAGTTCCATTACCAACAGCAACTTCAGCTGTACCATCACATCCACTATTACATGTTATATCACTTGAAGAAATAATTGCACTGGCCAACTGCAAAGGCTCATTGATTATAAATGCTTGCGACACAAGACAACTATTGTTATCCATCACAGAAACGGTATATGTTCCACCATTTAAACCAAAAAGAAAAGATGAGTTTGTTCCGATAGAATCACCATTAACATCCTTCCAAGAATATGTATAAGGTGGAGCTACACCGGTAACATTAACTATGGCAGTTCCATTTGCATCACCATAGCAAGCTAAATCTGTAGTTACCACGGAATCAATGGTTGGGCCTGCAATATCATTTATCAATACTGGTATAGTAAAAGTACAACCATTTCCATCTGTTAATAATGGATTATAGACCCCTGCAAATACGGAGTCTATACAAGTTCCAACAGTTTGCATAGGGTCATTCCATGCAATTGTATACGGAACCACGCCTCCTGTTACTACGACACATGCCTTCCCATTTTGGTTTCCGCAGGTGGACGATATAGTGCTTTCGATTAGCCCTATCACTTGGGGCTGCGTAATCGTTACCGTTGTGAGATTTGAACATCCCCTAGCG
>DTSC01000337.1:5206-24460 GCA_012965625.1 Flavobacteriales bacterium
TAAGTTCCATTACATAAACCAGTAGCCGATTGAGTAGTCTGGAAATATGAATCATTCCAAAGATAAGTAAAAGGAGGAACACCACCTGCTGCTGTCACCGATGCCATACCATCACAAGCATTATAACAGTTTACATTGGTTGTGACCATACTTAAGGTAAGAGGCAATGGTTCACTAATATTTACCAATGTGTTTTCTACACATCCATTATTATCTGTAACAGTTAAAGTATAAGATCCAACACAAAGAGATGAAATTTGATCAATTGTACTGGTTGTACTCCAAAGATAGGTATATGGTGAAGTTCCACCAGAAACTGAAGATTGAGCATATCCATTACAATTACCATTACAATCAATATCACTAAAAACAGGAATAGTTACAAGCAACGCACTTGGCTGGGTGATCGTTGCAGAGGAAACTGCCAAGCATCCGTTAGCATCAGAAAGAGAAATAGTATAAAGACCATCACAAAGATTGTTTGCAACCTGATTAGTATCTCCATTAGACCATGTATAAGTATACGGAGGAGTTCCACCACCAGGTACTATGAAGGCGGAACCATTACAAGCATTATTACATAAAATATTAGTCTCAGTAACGTTCATAACCAAAGATGGCGGATCCACTAAAACTGCAGATGCTGTGCTTAAACAATTATTAGCATCAGTAACAGTAAGATTATACGTTCCTGCAAGAAGACCTGCACACGTTGAAGTAACACAACCAGTTGACCATGAATATGTGTAGGGAGCCGTGCCTCCACTTACTAATGATGAAACCAGGCCATCAAAGCCTCCAGTACAGCTGGGGTTAACTACCGTTGGCACAGTGACCTGTATTAGTGATGGCTCATTCAATGTAATTGGCACAGCTGTCCCACAGCCATTAGCATCAATTATACTTGCCACGTACATCCCAGCAGCAAGGCCAGTGGCTAATGTTGTAGTTTGTACAGGTGTAGAATTCCAAGAGTAGGTATAAGGTGGCGTTCCATCAGTAACTGAAACCAATGCAGTGCCATCATTACCTCCATTGCATGATATATCAGTACTATCAATCATTGCAGCAGCAGGCCCTCCTGAATCTACTATGCTTGTGCTTCCAGTTCCAATACATCCATCAATATCAGTAACTGTAACTGAATAGTTACCTGAAGGTAGGCCCGAGCAGCTAGTATTGGTACATCCATCAGACCATAAATAAGTAAAAGGTGAAGTTCCATTGGTAACACTTGTAGCAACCGAACCATTTGATTGGCCACATGCTGACGGAATAGAAGTTGCATTAACAATAATGGCAAGAGGATCAAATATTGTCACTGTACCTGTAATTGAGCATCCATTTACATCGTTTATTAAAACGGTATAACCTTGAGCACATAAAACAATAGCTGTCGCAGAAGTTTGCGAAAACCCATCATCCCATAAATAAGTATATGGCGGCAAACCACCAGTAACTATAGCAGTAGCAGAACCATCACAACCTCCATTACAAGTGACTGTATCTCCAACAACAGATACAGACAACGCCAAAGGCTCAGTAACCTCAATTGAATCTGAGATAATAATTGAGTTAGCATCTGTTACTGTAATAAAATAGGTCCCAGCACATAAACCAATTAAATTCTGGCTATTGCTTGTAAAAGCTCCTGGACCTGTCCATTGATAAGTATATGGAATCAAACCCCCAGAAACAGTAGCTCCTGCTGTACCATCACAATCACCATTACATTGAATATTAGTAGCTGTTAAGGTAATAGAGATGGCCTGTGGTTCTGTAATTATTATGCAAGCAGAATCAGTACATCCAGCATTATCTGTAACTGTTACACAATAGGTCCCTGCACAAAGACTATCGGCTATACTCGTTGTTTGAGAGAGCGGATCGTTCCAAATGTAAGTAAAGGGAGCTGTTCCGGGCATAGCTACTGAAGCAACCCCATCGCAAACACTAAAACCAGATGCATTGCTAATCAATGTTGCTGTAGCATTCGCCCCTGGTATATCATTTATATTAACCGATGCATTCGCAACACAACCATTGGAATCTGTAACCGTAACAGAATAACTACCACCTGGAAGGAATAAAGCACAAGAACTTGTTTGATTAAGTGTATCATTCCAAATATAGGTATAGTTTGGCGTACCTCCTGAAGGTATCGCACAGGCAGAGCCATTCGGCAATCCACAGGATGCATCAATAACATTAGTAATAACATTAAGTAGAATAGGTTCATTGAGTGTAATTGTACTTATATCAGAACATCCTTGTAAATCGGTTACTGTAACAGTATAAGTCCCTGCAGCAATTCCCGAAAGATCTTCTATAGTTAGGAAGTTACTCCATAAATATGAATAGGGACTTGTACCTCCTGTGACTGTCAAATCAGCAGTACCATCACTCCCACCATTACATCCAGGATTAGCAGAAATAATTGTTAAAACTAAAGGAGTAGGCTCATTAATATTTACTACTGCTGTTGCTATACATCCATTGGCATCTTCCACCGTCACCGTATAGGCTGTTCCGGCACATAAACCTGTTCCAGTAGCGCTAACACCTCCAGAAGGAAACCACGAATACGTATAAGAACCAGTACCACCTGAAGCTGAAACAGTAGCATCACCATCACAAAGGCCATTGCATGTGGCATCATTTGTGCCTGTAATTGCTGCAATTAAGATTGGAGGCGTTGTTATTGTAGATGAAGCCGTTGAGATACAGCCAGCCCCATCAGTTATTTGAACATTAATTGTGCCTGCACATAAGCCAGTAATAGTTGTACTTGTTTGGGCTCCAGGGTCATCCCAAAGATATGTAAAAGGTGCAGTACCCCCAGTTATTGAAGCTGTAGCAACTCCATCACAAATCCCAAAGCAAGAGACATTTGAATCAACAACTATAGAAGCAAGACCTCCTGCACCATCTGATATGCTCACCGTTGAAATTTCCGTGCAATTGTTACCATCTGTTACAGTAACCGTATAGGAACCTGCAGCTAATCCGGAACAAGATGATGTAACACATCCACCTGTCCAGGCATAGGTATATGGTGAACTACCCCCAGAAGCTGAAACAGATACTGTACCATCAGCAAGCCCACATGTAGCATCTGTAGAAAATGTACTTAATACAATTGGCGGCGGATCGGATATAGTAACACTATCCAACAAGCTGCCACATCCGTTAGAGTCAATAACAGTTACAAAAAATACGCCCTGACAGAGTCCTGTAGCAGTTGCATTTGATTGAAATAACGGGTCACTCCAAAGATAAGTATAGGGTGGTGTACCATCCACAGCAATAACAGTAGCAGTACCATCACAAGCTCCATTACAAGAAGGATCGGTACCTGAAATGGTAATAGTCATGGCAACAGGTTCCTGTATTTGAACACTATCTACCCCCAGACAACCGTTTCCATCAGTTACAGTTACCTCGTAAGTACCGGCACATAAACCAGAAATATTCTGTAAGGTAGAAGAGTTGCTCCAGGCATAAGTATATTGTGGTGTACCACCAGCAACTGATAAATTCGCCATTCCATCACATGAACCATTGCACAGGACATCAGTTCCAACTATTACCGGTATAGGTTCAGAATAAACATTAATTGTTTGACTTGCTGTCCCTGAGCAAGGGCCATTAGTAACAGTTTGTGTTACCGTGTAAGTGCCAGCAGCAGCATAGGTATAGCAAGGGTTCTCAAGAGCAGAGGTGCCTATTCCATCACCAAAATCCCAGGAATATGTAGCTCCAGAGGTTCCGGTATTTATAAAACAATAGCTATTACCTGTTAAGCATTGATTTCCATTATAAGTAAATCCTGCAGCGACATTCAAACCAGGATTTATTGTTATGGTGGCCTGGTTACTACCTAAACAACCATTGGCATCTTCCACCTTAACCGTATATGTTCCGGGGCAAATATTGCTGTGACTCTGACCTAATCCAATGCCATTATCCCATTTATATATAAATGGACCTACTCCCCCTGTAACGGAAGCAAATAACTGACCATCACAAGCCCCTAAACAAGATTCATCCAGAGGAACAGCGAAGAGAACTATTGGATTTGGTTCCAGAACATCCACCGAAGCAATAGAAATACATCCCACGGCATCTGTAATTTGAACGGTATAAGTGCCTGCACATAAATTGATCTGGTTCTGGCCTGAAGCAGAAAAGGAGTTAGGACCAATCCATTGATAGGTATAAGGTAATGTGCCACCAGCACCAGTTGCTGTAACCGTTCCGTTACATTGCCCAAAACAAAGAGCGTCTGTTGCTGTTGCTGTAACTGTAGGCCCAGAAGTTACAGTAATAGATTGTGTAGTAGAGGTACAACAAGTCGGGTCATTTACATCGCAGATATTCAACGTAACAGAATAAGTTCCGGCCGTATTCCAAATTATTCCTGTAGGGTTCTCAGAAGTTGATGTGGATGGCGAACCTGACGAGAAAGTCCAGTCATAAGTATAACCTCCTCCTGTAGTACCTGTATTTGTAAAACTAAAGGAAGAGCCAATGCATTGCGGGGAGTTGGAAGTAAAACTTGCAACGGGCGGAGTACAAGGACAAGAAATTACAGCTGCCCAGCCAGGATAAGTTACTATCCCATCAGAGACAAAAACAAAGGTCAGGCAAGAATCAGTAGAGGTATAAGAAGGAATATTCCCCGTTCCACACCAGCCAGCTAATAAAGGTGATCCAGAAGAAGATCCGTCATAAATCAGCAGATAATCATAAGGACAACCTGTTCCGCCTTCTACAGAAAATGAATTAAATGTTATGGTAATTGGCCCACCGTTTCCTGAGCAATAAGTAACTTCATAATTCTCATTATTAGAATAATTCCCATTTGGCCCTCCAGTATCATAAAACATACCTGAACAGCCATCAATAGTAGTTGGAGGACCTGGCTGTGGAGGCAAAGTCAGCACTTCAAGGCATCCTCCACTTCCAACGTCAGGGCCAACATCATCTTCAACACCATCCATTGTAATGGTACTTGGATATCCATTTGTTGTAAATGTAACATCCTGACATATCTGCGTCGGATTGGGAACACAAGTCGCCGCATAATCATCTGGAGTTATCCAGTTACCCGGACTATTTCCACATCCAGTAAAATTCAGGAAGGTACCTCCATTGACTATTGGGCTCACACAGCTTCCAGTGAGGATTGTACCAGGACATATGTTCCCAATACAATTAACTGAACAATAGTTATAGGAGGTAGTAAAAGTGCCTGTTTGAATGCTAGCTATACTGGTAAACGAGCCTCCAGCCACCGCAATCGTAAAGTTAGTGGTCCCACCCCAGCTAACATCAATAGCGACACAAACATTTACAGTAAATGTAAAGGTGCCATCTTGGTTGTCTATTGGATTTCCAGATAAGGTAATACTGGACAGATTGCACGCTTCTGTGTTTTGCCCATAAATATTACATATTAAGGTAATGGCAAATATGAGTCTTAATACAAATTTATTCAACATGGTCTTAAGGCTAAAAAGAAGATCTTTCATCTTGGCAATCATTTTCGCCTATTTCATCTTGGCAATCATTTTCGCCTAAAGTATAATATTAATAATAAATATTTAAAACTGACAAATAATAACTGAAATTGAATGTTTTACGACATAAATCATCAGGTTGTTTCATTGAAATTTCAAGCATTCCATCAACTTAGCCTTATGTTATCTTGTTATATAGACGTTTCTTAATAGTTTATGGTTGCTTCATTTTTCTCTATTGTTTTACTTGCCAGCCCCATTCAAGTTATTAACTTTGGAACGATAAGTAATTCTGGATTATTATTAACAATTAAAGACAAAAAATATGAAAGTAAGTGTTGTTGGTGCTGGTAATGTAGGAGCCACCTGTGCAAATGTTATGGCCCATAAAGAATTAGCAGAAGAAATAGTATTGATAGATATCAAAGAAGGACTTGCAGAAGGGAAAGCCCTAGATATTTGGGAAACCTCTCCAATCAACTTATTTGATTCCAAAACTATTGGTGCAACCAACGACTATTCAAAATCTGCAGGATCTGACGTAGTCGTAATCACTTCAGGGCTCCCTCGTAAACCAGGGATGAGCCGTGATGATCTTATTGCCACAAATGCAGGAATTGTAAAATCAGTAACAGAAAACGTTATTGAACATTCCCCTGATGCGACTATTATTATTGTTTCCAATCCATTGGACGTAATGTGTTATTGTGCCTATCTAACGGCCAAGATAGATTCGAGTAGAGTCTTTGGCATGGCTGGTATTTTGGATACCGCAAGATACAGGGCATTCCTGGCCACAGAGCTTAAAGTTTCTCCGAAGGACATACAGGCTGTACTTATGGGAGGGCATGGAGACACCATGGTTCCTTTGCCCAGATACACAACTATTGCAGGAATTCCTGTAACTGAATTGATTGAAACTTCTGTGCTGGATGGAATTGTTGACAGAACAAAGAAAGGAGGAGGGGAAATCGTTAATTTACTGGGTACGTCTGCCTGGTACGCACCAGGTGCTGCTGCCGCTCAAATGGTCGAATCTATTGTAAGAAATCAGCATAGGATCTTTCCATGCTGTGCCTGGTTGCAGGGGCAGTATGGAATGAAGGACCTCTATCTTGGCGTACCTGTTAAGTTAGGCAAAAGTGGTATTGAGAAGATCATTGAGTTGCAATTAAATGATTCAGAAATGGAATTGTTAAACAGCTCTGCTAATGCTGTAAAAGAAGTTATGGGCGTTTTAGATGGGATGGATGTTTTTTAGGATGCATTAAAATCTAATTGATAAGAACAAAACAGAACCAATTGATTGGCTTGGAAAGATATTGCTTAGCAGCAATGCTTTAAATTACAATTTTCGCAAGAAGGAAGAGGACTATATATGAATTCCTGATTAACTTTGCAGGGTTCTACTCGTAAGCACCAGTACAAATCACGACCTCTCGTTCTCCGATTCTGTTTTTAATTTCAAAATGAGTGCCTCCGGTTTTTTGGCCGTCCTGGCTCACTGCATAAAGATAATAATCGCCCCGTCGTAAACTTTCATAAACTGTTTTGCCACCGAAATCTGCTATCTGTGAATCATCATAACTTCCTATATCAGCATCAACTGCTGTGCCGCCATATTTGATATAAATAGTCGCTTCCGGTACAACATTAACATTGCTCCCATCACAGATACTATCAAAAACATGAACCGACAATGTAGCCTTGCCCCCAGTTCCAGGTTTAGAACAAGCGGATATACTTATAATTAAAATAGCACTAACAATTGTGAAGAGAATGTTTTTCATATTTTGATGTAAAATAGGTTTTTCAATAATCAGAAACACAAATCTAAATAAAAATATTTAAAATGGTTGATATAAAACGCAATATAAACCTGATTTTCTATTAATGTAATTTTATTGGTAATTAAGATATGTTACTCTATATTTGCGTCGCAAAATATTTTAATGATATTTTAAGCATAAGCACCCCAATTTAATATGCAAAGTAAAAGCGCAATACAGGTATTTGCAATAGCACTTACCCTTGTATGCATCTACCAATTATCATTTACCTGGGTTACCAATAGTGTGGAGGATGATGCTAGAGCATTCGGAAAAGGAGACGTTGATCTAGAAACCAAGTATTTAGACTCAATTTCAACGGAGCCTGTGTATAATATTCTGGTAAAAAAATACACCTATAAAGAGTGTAAAGACAGAGAGCTCAATTTAGGCCTGGATCTTAAGGGGGGCATGAATGTTACCCTTGAAGTTTCGGTAATTGATGTTATAAGATCACTATCAGGTTATAGCACTGATGAAACTTTCAATAAAGCAATAGATCTGGCTATTGAATCCCAAAAAACTTCTGATGATGCCTTTGTAACTTTATTTGGACAGGCATTCCAGCGTATTGACCCAAATGGACAGCTTTCTGCTGTATTTGCCACTAGAGAAAATCAGGATAAAATACAATACAATTCTACCAATGAGGAAGTATTGGCTGTTATTTCAGCTGAAGCAGATGATGCTATCGACAGATCCTTTGATATATTAAGAGCAAGGATCGATAAGTTTGGTGTTTCTCAGCCGAATATTCAAAAGCTCGAAACAGCAGGTAGAATTCTTATAGAACTCCCAGGTGTAAAAGAACCCGAAAGAGTAAGAAAACTTTTGCAAGGGACTGCAAAATTAGAATTTTGGGAAACTTATGAGAATAGTGAGGCTTATGGTTACCTTTCTGAAGCAAACAACAAGCTAAAGTCTATAGTTAACAAGAAAGACAATCTTGATGAAGATTTAGAAAATAATGAAGATGGAGATTCAACTACAGTCGCAAATACAGATGAAGAAGGGGAAGTAATTCTTGCAAATGAATCTGACACTTCAGCTAATAGTTTGGCTCAACTATTATCAGATGAAGAGCCCGGACAGGATAGTGGGTTATCTTTGCTGGAACAGATCACATCTGACACTTCAAGATCTGACACTTCAACTGCAGGCATTTCAGCATTTAATAAAGATAATCCTTTGTTTGCGATATTAAGACCTGCTATTTTTCAGGATGAATCTGGAAGCTATTTCCCTGGAGAAGGACCAGTTATTGGTTATGTGGCTATTAAGGATAGTGCTCAGGTAAATGAATATCTTGCAATGGATGGATTGAAGAGTATTTTTCCAAGGGATATGAGATTCAAATGGACTGCAAAACCTTATGACCCAGAAGAGAAATTTGTGCAGCTTATTGCAATTAAAGTTTCAAGCCGTGAAGGAAGAGCCCCCTTGGAAGGAGATGTTATTGTAGATGCAAGACAGGACTATGGCCAGTTTTCTAACAGGCCTGAGATTTCCATGACCATGAATGGTGAAGGTGCCAAAATTTGGAAAAGACTTACTGCTGAGAATGTTGGAAAATCTATTGCCATAGTTTTGGACAATTATGTCTATTCTTTTCCTACGGTTCAAGGAGAGATTCCTAATGGAAGGTCTTCCATTAGTGGTGCATTTACAATAAAAGAAGCCCAAGACATCGCCAATATTCTAAAAGCCGGAAAACTACCAGCCCCAGCACGAATCGTTGAAGAAGCCGTTGTTGGCCCTTCACTAGGGCAGGAAGCAATTGATTCTGGGCTACAATCATTCCTAATTGCATTGGTTGTGGTTTTAATTTATATGGGCTTTTATTACAACAAGGCAGGACTTATAGCCAACATTGCATTATTGGCCAACATCTTCTTTATTATGGGCGTATTAGCGTCCTTAGGTGCTGTACTCACGCTCCCAGGAATTGCAGGTATTGTACTTACGATCGGCATGTCTATCGATGCCAATGTGCTAATCTTTGAAAGAATCCGTGAGGAGATAACCTCTGGAAAGGGATTAGGCCTGGCTATTACTGATGGTTATAAAAATGCCTATACCTCTATTATAGATGCTAACGTTACAACTCTTCTAGTTGGAATTATTTTATTCTATTTTGGATCAGGACCGATCAAGGGCTTTGCAACTACTTTAATTATTGGTATTCTAACCTCATTGTTTTCTGCAATTTTTATCACCAGGTTAATTTTCTTAGGGTTTTTAAAACGAAAATCAAATGTTTCTTTTTCAACTAAATTAACTGAAGGAGCATTCAAAAATCTCAATATACAATTTCTATCCAACAGGAAAATATTTTATGTAATATCCTCTATAATTGTGATTATGGGTAGTGGCTCACTCTATTTGCGTGGGCTTAACTATAGTGTGGATTTTACTGGTGGGCGCTCCTATGTCGTAAGGTTTGAGGCAGACCAAAGCACAACAGATATTAGAAAAGCTTTATCAAGCGCATTTGGAAGTGCTCCAGAGGTAAAGACTTTTGGTCCTAACAACCAGATGAAAGTTACGACTAAGTATCTTATCGACGACAACACAGTAAGTGTTGACAAGCAGGTTGAAGATAAACTAAAAGAAGGATTAGCAGGTTTTTCTAGTTTTGAGATCATGAGTTCTCAAAAGGTTGGACCAACTATTGCTGATGATATCAAGAGAGGGGCAATTTGGTCAACCTTATTTGGATTATTGGTTGTTTTCCTATATATATTAATACGTTTTAGAAAATGGCAGTTTGGAATAGGGGCTCTAGCGGCACTTGGCCATGATGTGATAATAGTGCTTTCCTGTTTCTCCATATTCTATGGGATATTGCCCTTTTCATTAGAGATGGATCAGGCTTTTATAGCAGCTTTATTAACCGTGATTGGTTATTCTATCAATGATACTGTTGTTGTATTTGACAGGATCAGAGAATATCTAGGCCTTTATAGAAAGCGAGATCCTCAGGAAGTCATGAACATGGCCATCAATAGTACTTTGAGCAGAACTTTTAATACGTCTATAAGTACATTTACTGTGTTACTTATTATATTCATCTTTGGAGGTGAAGTAATTCGCGGATTTTCTTTTGCCTTGTTAATTGGGATTGTTGTGGGTACCTATTCATCTATCTGCATAGCAACTCCGGTTGCCCTCGATACCTTTAAAAAGCTTAATAAAAAGCAATAATTCATTCTTCCAATGCTCTCAAATATGGTTGACTATTTATTGTTCTTCAATCTTGGTGGTGGAGAAATATTCATCATACTACTCATCATCTTATTATTATTCGGATCCAAGAAAATTCCGGAATTAGCTCGTGGTTTTGGTAAGGGCATCAGGTATTTTAAGGATGCTACCAGTGATGTTCAGAACGAGATAAAGAATAGTGTTAAGGATATTGACAAAAATTCAGATCTGAACCAGAATCCATAGCTTATTTGCATAGGAGAGACTTTTGGATGGCGCCCAAAACAATATTAATAGTGTAATCGTGTGTGGGTCAGATCAAAAGAAGAATAATCATTTAACTTTTCCCTGAAGATTCAATTTTTTCTTAAGCATCAATTTTAGCATATTTTGCATGCTTCTCAATAAATTCACGCCTTGGTGGCACCTCATCCCCCATTAGCATAGAGAAGACATGATCTGCCGCTGCCGTGCTTTCAATAGTAACCTGCCGCATGGTACGCGTTTCAGGATCCATTGTTGTTGACCATAGTTGATCGGCATTCATCTCTCCAAGACCCTTATATCTTTGTATACTAGCATTTACATCTTTTTTACCCTTTCCCATCTCTTCTATTGCTTTTATCCTATCATCCTCACTCCAACAATATCGCTGTTCTTTCCCGACCTTAACTAAATACAATGGCGGCTGTGCAATGTAAAGATATCCTCTTTCAATTATCTCCTTCATAAATCGGTAAAAGAAGGTCATGATCAAGGTTGATATATGACTTCCATCAACATCAGCATCACACATAATAATGATCTTATGATATCTTAGCTTTTCCAAGTTCAAGGCTCTTTCATCTTCTTCCGTTCCTACAGAGACACCAAAAGCGGTATACATATTCCTGATTTCTTCATTCTCATAGATCTTATGATGCATGGCTTTTTCCACATTTAATATCTTTCCTCTAAGTGGAAGAATGGCTTGAAATTTTCTGTCTCTACCTTGTTTTGCTGTTCCACCCGCAGAATCACCCTCAACAAGAAAAATTTCACAAACTCCAGGATCTTTTTCAGAACAATCCGACAATTTACCAGGAAGCCCAGATCCTATTAATACATTTTTTCTTTGTACAAGCTCTCTTGCTTTCTTTGCTGCTTGCCGAGCCTGTGCAGCCAAGATCACCTTTTGGACAATCATCTTAGCCTCTTTAGGATTCTCCTCGAGATAATTATTCAACATCTCCCCTACTGCCTGATCCACAGCTCCCATTACATCAGAGTTTCCTAGTTTTGTTTTTGTCTGACCTTCAAATTGAGGTTCTTGAACTTTAACTGAAATAATTGCAGTTAGCCCTTCTCTGAAATCATCACCATGAATCTCAAACTTTAGCTTATCCACCATACCTGATTTATCTGCATAGGACTTTAATGTTCTTGTTAAAGCTCTTCTAAATCCAGCTAAATGTGTTCCCCCCTCATGGGTATTAATGTTATTAACATAAGTATGCAGATTTTCTGCAAAAGAAGTATTGTACTGCATGGCTACTTCAACTGGAATATTATTTTTCTCTCCATCAATACAAATCGGTTCTGGAATAAGATGTTCCCTGGTATTGTCTAAAAAATTTACAAAGTCCTTTAAACCATTTTCTGATAAAAAGACATCACTAATACAATTTCCATCCTCATCTTTTTCACTTTCTCTCTCATCAGTTATAGATAGTTTAATCCCCTTATTCAAATAGGACAATTCCCTGATCCTTGCTGCAAGAATATCATAATGAAAACTGGTTTCTTCAAAGATATCATTGTCAGGCTTGAAGATTACTTCAGTCCCAGTTTTATCCGACTCTCCAATAACTTTGACATCTTCAACAGGAATTCCAATTTTATAAGATTGTGTAAATGTTTTTCCTTCACGGTGCACATTCACTGTAAATTCTGACGACAAGCCATTCACTACTGAAACGCCAACACCATGCAGCCCCCCAGAAACCTTATAAGAATCTTTGTCAAACTTACCACCAGCGTGCAAAACAGTCATAACCACTTCCAAGGCAGACCTTTTCTCTTTTGTATGTATCCCTGTAGGAATACCCCGGCCATTGTCTATCACTTTAACATAATCTCCTTCAAGGATTGAGACTTCTATATTATCACAATACCCAGCCATGGCCTCATCTATGGAATTGTCAATAACCTCATAGACCAAATGATGTAAGCCACGAACACCTATATCGCCAATATACATAGCAGGCCTTTTCCTAACTGCTTCTAAGCCTTCCAGTACCGTTATACTATCTTCCGAATATTTTTGAGTAGATGATTCTTCGTTCATATTATGTGTTTTATTGATAAGAGATTCCTGTTTATAAAACAGGTCTTTTTTTGCTTCAAAATATACTTATCAAAGATAAGAAATTTAAGTGGTTTTTTATAGAAAAAACCATTGTATTTTATCAACAATTTTAATTCCACGCAACACTTTTATAAATACAGCAAATACCAGATACAAATACCATTTAAAACAAGACTGGCTAACAATCATTTTAGTTGATTTTATCCTAGGTTAAGTTAAAGCGGGCTATACGCTTAAAAAGCATCTGCATGATATGCTATTAAGCATAGTTGCAGCTTCAAAATGCAAATCAAGCTAAAAGGAACAAAGCCAGGCTAAGCTTGCCTAGAATATATAGGTCAAGCCACCCAGTAAGTTAAAACGCTGCATTGGGTAATAATTCCAACGATTGTATTGCTGTGCAGCTAAATTATTTAATTGTACGAAGGCTGACAATTTCTTTGTATACCTGTACTCCAAGCCTAAATTTACATCAATAATGCCGTCAAGTTTTACAGCCTTCATCACCATACTGGTCTCCAATGGCACATATATTTTCGCCCATTGTGGGCCAAGAGCAAATACATCCAGCTTAACAATTATTTTTTCTTTTAGGTTGTAAGATCCAGAAAAGGTAATATTATAATTTGGTGTATGCCATGGCATTTCCTCCCTATCAGTTGTATAATTGTAAACATCCCCCAAAAGCATAAATTTAAACTTATCTCGGATCATATATGAAAATTCTCCACTTAATTTAAGGAGCTTGACATTATCATATACCAAGTTAAAACGATTGTGTAAAATTCCTGAGGTGTCATTTACAAAAAAATATTGGTTTTCTAATTTATCTCTCGTTATAGAGATATTAAACGATGAGGAGGCGCTGAACTCACCCTTGAAACCTCCGTAAAAGCGAATAGAATTTTTAATATTGTTAATCAAGGGGTCAGAAATTACAAATGGATTCTCTTTAACTAATTTAGCATAAGAGTTTCTCACTATGCTACCTCCAATCCCAACATAAGGAACCAGGATGTCCATTATCAAATCATAGCTAAAATATACCCTGGGAAAAACAATATACTCATTAAAATTCTTCCCTAAATCTGCTGAGCCGTTAATCCCAACAATGAACTTATACTTATCTCCAGCTGTACTAATGGATGGATAAAAACCTATAATGGTATTTGCATATGATATACTTGAATCTGCTTCTTTATAATACTTATCATCATTATAGTCAATCGTTGCCTGTACTAATAGAAATTCTTTTTCTATGTAACGTGAAAAATCTCCATTCAGCAGAAATGCATTTTCCTCTGTTCCATAATTATCATTCAAGAGATAGTATTTCAATCTGACATCATAGTTTAGCGCTGAAGAATCCTTAAAGTGGCTCCTAAGTCTTGAGTAGCCATTTATTCTTGTAATACTCTTTTTTATATTATCCTCTCCAATAATACTATCATTCAAAGAGAATTTTGCAGTATCCTGGCCATCTGAGAGCTGATAGATTCCAGTATCAAGGCCGTAGAAATGGACCGTGTTAAGATCAAAGTCTATTCCTCCACTTAGAGTGTGCTTCTTTAAAAACTTCTTACCATATACATTTGCTTTTGTATCAGCATATCCACTATAGGCATAATCCTTAATATTGCCAGTAGAGGAAAGATGTTTCGCATGGATACCCCAGGAATGCTTTCTGGATCTCAATTCATTATAAAAACCTTCTCCATATAATATCCCTGGAGCACCTCCTCCCAGCTTCACATAACCTCTATAAAGTTTTTGCAAGGGCTCCCCTTTTATTCGTGCAGGCTGCACTGGCATCACCTTAAAGTCTGAGGAGAATTTATTAGATGAAATAGAATAACCCAGCTTTGGCTGTTCAGGTGGTGTGAAATCCACCTTGGGTGCATCATTCTTTTTAAAAGCATCAGAAATGGTGGGAGTATAACCCTGAACAATTTCAAATTTAACGGTATCCAGCACATCCTTATCCTGGGAAAAAACACACATATCAGATAAGATAAAGATGCTTAATAAGCCTATGCTCTTAAATAGTTTATTCATTTTCATCCTCTTTTTTATCAGGTTGTTCCTCAATCAACTCCTCACCCTTGACTTTTTTATCCCCTATGAGCTCATCTTCTTCTTCCTCTTCCTCAAATAGTTCATCGTATTTTATATCATAATTCTCAAATTCTATTTCCATTTCTATGGTCTCTATTTCTCTTTTCTTATTTAGCGCTTCTATCTCTTTTATCTTATCAAGTTTTTCCTGGGCTATGGCTATTAGTTCCTGTTTATCACTATTATCAATAATACTCTGCAAGGTAGCTTTGGCTTGAAAACCATTGTCCATTTGCAAATAATTGTCTGCAAGTAAGATAAATCCTTTGGCCACCCAATAATCATATGAAGGTGTTCTCTGTGCCAATTTAAAAATCGTTTGTTCTGAGCTATCATGTTCTGACCTCAAATACTGAATATATGCCACATAATATTGTGAGGAAGCACCCTTTTCTGACCTTGTCAGGCCCTGAGTGATGTTAAACTCTTTAATGGCAAGATTGTAATTATCTGACTCTAACGCAGACCTTGCTATAATATAATGGGCTTCGCTGATAATTTCAGCAGCGATTTTTTCTGTCGTAATTACCGCCCGAGAAGCCACAATCGCATTCTCGTAATCTTCTAAAATGAAGTGAGCCCTCATTTGACCTATACGAGATTCAATAATATGAATTTTATATTCTGCAATTAATTCTAACTGTCTATAAAGATCTATGGCCTCTTGATAATTTTTAAACCCAAAGTTTAATGCAGCCGCCTTTAGCAGGGCTTTTTCAGTAAAGGAATTTTTCGGGCTATTTATTACGTATGCATAACCAGCCAATGCCAATGCCATGGAATTGGTATCTTTTTCTTTAGACAAACATTCAGACAAATAGTAATTTGCATTCAGCATAAAATACCCAACTGGAAATTTTTCGATATATTTCTTAAAATTATTAACTGCACTCTCACAATTTCCACGCATATAATGAAGTTCCGCGGCCTCATAAGATGTTGAATCTAAAGAAGCCTGGGTAATGTTTGCGAAGGACAAGCCCTCAACATAGCTTGCATAAGAATCAATGTCTCCTATATCAATATATATATTCTTTAGGCCCACCAATGCTTCCAGGGCTTCTTTGGTGGCCGGATAATCTTTAATAACTCTTTTGAAGGTTACCAAGGCAACCTCACCTTCATTTTTATTATAATATTCAAGCCCCATATTCAATAAGGACCTGCTGATATAACTGCTTGCAGGGTGATCCTCAGCAATTTTTTTATACCAGGAAATAGCGCTATCTGGTTGATTAAGCACTGTATAGCTTTGTGCCATTTCAAATTTTGCATCATCTGTATACATAGACGATGGATATTTTTCAAGCAGTCCAAGAATTACATTGATCTTTTCTTCTGCCTTACCCAGCACTCCTAAGGAAAGTGCTTTTTGAAAAAGCGCATAGTCAATGTCTGTAAGGTGATAGCCAAGTTTATCTAAACTATCTGTGAGCAAGTTTATTGCAAGATCATAATATTCAATAGAAATGGGATAATCTTTTATCACAAAATAACCATCCCCCAAACGCAGATATGCATCACTTGTTCTGGAGAACACTTCTTTTATGCTGTCATTTTTAAAATGCCTGATCTGAAAATCTGGTGTAATGTGCCTAACAAACTTTCTGAATGATGTATTGGATTCTGAATAATCCTTTTGTTTAAAATAAGCATACCCCATATTATAATACACCTGATTAAAAAGTGGTATACTAAAAGATGAAGGAGCATATATGAAATCATTATATGATTTGATCGCATTACCATATTGATTAAGCCTATAAAATGCCTCACCCTTCCAATAATTACAAAGAGCTTCAATATCCCCATCTAATTTCAAAACCAGGGACTTATCAAATATTTTTGTTGATTCAAGAAGTTTCTGGTCATTGAATAGTTCCACACCACGGTAATAAGCGATTTTTTGATAGGCCAAATTAAGCTCCTCATTTTTGTTTTTAATCTTATCTAAGGATCTAAGTGCCTTTTTATAATTCTTCGTGGTAAAATAAACCTTGACCAAATAGCTATAGGCCTCATCCACCCTTTTAGAATCTGGATATTTGTTAATATAGCGGTTAATGGCAAAGATTGGATTGAGGTTAAGGTCATAAGATAATTTAGCATAAGAGAAAGCCGCATCCTCTTGAATATTTTTATCGTAATCAAATTTGGAAGCAGACCGAAAAGCATAGCGCGCATATTTCTTCTTTTGCTGGTTGACATAGCAATCTGCCAGATGATAAAATGCATTTTGGGCAAGATTATCGTTAGTATTAACCACCTGCTTAAATAATTGTGCTGCCTGATCATAAGATCCGCTTTTATAATGAGCATAAGCAAGCTGGTAAAGGTCTTCTCTACTCTGGTGATGTCCTTCATCCATATATCTTTTCAGGAAGGGAACTGCTTCAGCATATCTGTCTATCGCATAATAGGCCTCACCAATCAACCTCGATATTTCAGGGGCCCTTTGCGTATTGGCAGAATCCAAAAGGGGGGTTGCAAACTCAATGAGTTTTTCATGTTTTTTCTGCATATAATATATCTGGGAAATATAATAAGGGACTATATGCTGAAAACTGCCATTTTTTCTTAATTTTTCAAATCCCTGTAATGCTGTTTCATAGTTTTGATTTGTATAAGAAATATGAGAGTAGTAGTATATAGCTGGATATGAATACTTGGTGTCGGTATCCTTAATCTCATAGAACAATTTTCGTGCTTTTTCGTTATCCCCTTTTACAAAGTAACTATACCCTAACTTGAAATAATATTCCGAAAGCTCTTTGTTATTCAAATCATAGATGTCAACTTTATTGAACCACTCAATTGCTCTTTTATAGCTTCGTTTACGGAATTTATATTTCCCCAGCTGAAAGTATGCAGTCCTAACTTTAGGATTTTCTGAATGATCCTGAATGAACCGTTTAAACATAAACTCAGCATCCTTATTAAATAATTCCAAGGCACATAAGGCAGCATAATATTCAGCATTAACTTTCAAATCAGAGTTTTCTTCTTCTATTGCCTGTGCTGTACTTTCAAAGGCCTTCTGTGCTGCTCCATACTTTTCCTTTTCCAGCAGCTCCATCCCCAAACGATAGGTATGGGTATTATTATTATAAAATGCTGACTTCTGAGCATGTCCTTGAAGATTAATAGAACAGATCAACAATACAACAATAAAAAATTTCGTCAACTTTAAAGACATTGAAATAAACCTTATAGAATTACAAGGAACATGATCGGTAAAGATCATCCTAAATTTAAGACTCTAAAGTATACATCTATAAGCAGGGACACACGATCACTACATATAAGTTATCAACCAATAAATGTTGATATGAAAAGTTGTAAAATCGTTTGACTTAACATTTGGGATGAAAGAAAAAACCATTACTTTTGCAGACTATTTTCAACCAGTCAATCGGGGTATGGCGCAGCCCGGCTAGCGCACCTGCTTTGGGAGCAGGGGGTCGCAGGTTCGAATCCTGCTACCCCGACATTGAAAATTGATCTTTTTTATCCTTTGTGATTATCAATATATAGCCTTTGGGATGTCATAAAAAAGGTGCATCTATTCAGCGTTTAGACAGGATAGCATTTAAAAAAGGTCGCGTAGCTCAGCTGGATAGAGCATCTGCCTTCTAAGCAGACGGTCACAGGTTCGAATCCTGTCGCGATCACTTGGTGATCAAAAACAATGCGGACTTGCGTCGAGCGAAACAAAAACCAAGCCTGCTTGATTTTTTGTGCAGAGAGAGGCAGTACACGCTGTAATGCGTGTACATTGTTTGATCCACGCCACGGATAAGGCAGGATCACGGTTAACCCTGTCGCGATCACTAAGTGATTAAATACACGGTTGCACTAGAGGCCATAAGTCCGACTTTTTTGAGTAGGATATGATTATTTTTTTGGAGACAATCTCAGTTATACTCATTATTATGAGAGTTTATTATATTTAAGTGTGAGACACTTTTCCTTTTTAATATTAGTAATAGCATCAGGTCTATTCGTACGTGCTCAATCACCAAATATTTTATTAATAATTGCTGATGACCTGGGTGTCGATGCCCTAAACGGATATAATTTAGGCAGTATTAATCCTACAACTCCACACCTTGATAGCCTGAGAAATAATGGTTTAACCTTTACTAATGTATGGTCTTCCCCTGTTTGCTCACCAACCAGGGCAGGAATCATGAGTGGAAAATACGGCATCAAAAATGGCGTTAAAACTGTCCCCGGC
>DTSC01000338.1 GCA_012965625.1 Flavobacteriales bacterium
AGCATTTTTTTAATATCAAAGATGGTGTCATCAGTACTCTCAAATTTATCATAATAAAAACCACGAACTCCCCAAATCAAGCTCAAAGTATTTAATATAGCCTCATTAGCAGTAAAAACAAAGATGTTAGCCTTTGGACGGTAGCTTGATATTTTAAGACCCGTATAGCCTGAAAATGACATGGTAACAATTGCTTTTGCACTTACCCTTTCTGCCAATTTAGCAGCATTAAAACAAACAGAATCGGATATATATCTATTATTATCAAAGCTTGGGATTTTATAGTGGTGGTATATTTCATCAAATGTTTCTGATTTTGCCACAATCTTATGAATTGCCTTTATTACTGCTATAGGGTGTTTTCCCAACGAAGTCTCCGCACTTAACATTACAGCATCCGCCCCGTCCATCACCGCATTGGCAACATCATTTACCTCTGCCCTTGTAGGGCTGAGATTTTCAATCATGGACTCCATCATTTGGGTAGCAATAATAACCGGCTTTGAAGCCCTTCTGCATTTTATAACAATCTCTTTTTGAATAATTGGTACATTTTGCATCGGTATTTCCACACCTAGATCTCCTCTAGCAACCATAATGCCATCAGCAATTTTAATTATAGCGTTTATATTCTTAATTGCTTCAGGTTTTTCAATTTTTGCAATGACCCTTGATTTTTTTTTCTTCTTGGCAACTATTTTCTGAACTTTCAAAATGTCCTCCGGAGATCGGACAAAAGATAATGCAATCCATTCTAAATTATTTTCAAGAATAAAAGAAAGATCTATTAAATCCTTTGCTGTAAGACAAGGCATGCTTATTTCAGAATTTGGCAAATTAACTCCTTTATTGGGTGTAAGCACACCGCCTTGAATAATTTTAGCTTTTATTGCTTTTTTCTTTATCTCTATTGCTTTTAATACAATTTTACCATCATCAATTAAAATCATATTACCAGGTTCAAGATCATTTGAAAGTTTGGGATAGTTGACATAAATGTGTTTTTGGGTGCCAACAATTTCAGTAGTTACAAGTGTAATTTCATTACCGGTATATAATTCTATTTCTCCATTTTCAACATCTCCGATCCTTAATTTAGGGCCTTGAAGATCTCCTAAAATAGCAGTGTTGAGATTCTTTTTCTTATTAATACTCCGTACTGCTTTTATTACTTTTTTATACTCCTCATGAGTGCCATGAGAAAAATTAAGTCGACAAACATTAACACCAGCCTCAATTAATCCTTCTAATATTTTCTCGTCGCTAGAAGCTGGCCCTATGGTAGCAACAATTTTTGTTTTGTTTATAAGCATCTGATGTTTGTTAGTCGTTGAGAATCAAGCGGTCTTTTGACTTTAGTTTTTGAGGTTCAATTTCAAAGGCGGTCATCACCATGCCAATAGATTTTACTTTTGTAAGGGCATCCTTTTTTTCTTTTGTATGCGCTTCTCCATTAATCATTAAGAAATAATCAACCTCTTTTTTTTCTTTTATCAATCGTGTTCCCTGGGATTTATTAGATATGACATTGTATTTAAGCCCAGTTTTGGGGTGCTGATAATTAAATAAAGAAAAGACATTTTCTTTATCCATTTCTGGTATTTCTATTAGATCGTTTTTACTTGATTTTTGGTTCAATTTTGATTGAATTTGAATGTCTGTAATACGCTTTAACTTAATTCCTAAAGATTTATTAATCTCATAACAAAGTCTATAATCCTTTTCGCTGCAACAAATTCCTATTAATAAAAAATCAAAATCAAACTCTATTGTAAGATATTGTTTCTTCATTAATTATGCTTTAGAATGTTTTTATCTTCTAAAGTTAACAGTGTTTTTTCTGCTGCTTTTTGTTCGGCTTTTTTCTTTGAAAAATCCATTGCCTCTTCATAATTTTTGCCATCAATTATAACTAGTATTTTATACTTTTTGGCATAACCATCACCAATTTCTTCCAATAATTCAAATTTAACTTCTTTTTTCTCTTTTTGTCCCCAGTCGATAAGCTTTCCTTTGAAATTTAGTTCTATTATTTCAAGCTCCTCAATATCAATATGGTACTTTAGTATCCTATTAACAATGAATTTCTTTGTAATATTATATCCTCTATCTAAATAAATAGCTCCAATTAATGCTTCAAAGGCATCTCCATATATGGATTTACTTTTATGCTCAGGCCACCCTTCAACAAAAGAATCTACTCCAATCTTGATAGCTAATTTGTTTAGGTTTTCCCTATTAACAATTTTAGACCTCATCTCCGTTAAAAACCCTTCATCCTTATACGGATATTTCTTAAATAATACGTGAGCAACAATAGCGCCTAATATTGCATCCCCAAGATATTCAAGTCTTTCATTGTCAGATTGTTTTTCATTATTTGCAGTAATTTGAGCTGACCTATGCTTAAAGGCTAATTTGTACAGAGATCTGTTTAACGGATAAAATCCCGTTAGTCTCTTTGTCTTATAAACAAAGTCTTTATCAGATGACAGGATTGTAAAAAAGATTCGAAAAAGATTCGAAAAAGATTTCATGTCGTTAATATAGCCTTTAAGAGCTAATGTGCTTCAAAGATTAAATGCAATCGCAATATGAATGACAATCCTATTCGGTAAATTTTTTAAATATCACAGAGGCGTTGTGTCCTCCAAAACCAAATGTGTTACTTAGAGCAGCGTACACTTCTTTATCTTGTGCTGTATTAAAGGTGTAATTTAATTTGGGGTCGAGATTGGGATCATCAGTAAAATGATTAATAGTTGGCGGAATTTTCCCGTGATTAATAGCCATAATACAAGCAATCGACTCAATGGCACCTGCGGCGCCTAACAAATGTCCTGTCATAGACTTGGTTGAACTAATATTTAAATTATATGCGTGCTCTCCAAAAACTTCTAATATGGCTTTAGTTTCAGAGATATCACCAAGAGAGGTAGATGTTCCATGCACATTAATATATCCCACCTTTTCCATTCCCTCACCAAATTCCTCTAAAGCCGATATCATAACATTCTTTGCACCCAGTCCTTCAGGATGTGGGGCCGTTATGTGATATGCATCTGCCGACATTCCACTTCCAACTATTTCAGCATAAATATTTGCTCCGCGCTTTTGTGCATGATCTAATTCTTCCAGAATCAACATACCCGAACCTTCTCCCAATACAAACCCATCCCTATCAAGGTCAAAGGGTCTGGATGCAGTCGCTGGTGAATCATTCCGAACTGAAAGAGCGTGCATGGCATTAAATCCGCCAACTCCCGCCTGGGTTACAGCCGCTTCAGCTCCACCTGATATAAATATATTAGCTTTACCCAATCTTATCAGGTTAAATGAATCAATAAGTGCATGGGTAGATGAAGCACAAGCAGAAACAGCAGTATAATTAGGGCCTCTAAACCCCTGCTTTATTGATATATGCCCAGAAGCAATATCAGCAATCATCTTGGGGATAAAGAATGGGTTAAATCGAGGGGTTCCATCTCCTTCAGCGAAGTTCACACATTCATTGAAAAAAGTTTGCAAGCCACCAATACCAACACCCAATATGACTCCCGCCTTATCTTTATCAATAGATTCAAGGTCAAGTCCACTATCTATAATTGCAGCATCCGCTGCTACCAATGCAAACTGAGTGTATAAATCTAGCTTACGCGCTTCTTTTCTTTCAAAGTGGTCCTCTGCATTATACCCTTTTACTTCACAAGCAAAATGGGTTTTAAATTTAGAGTGATCAAAACGAGTGATCTCTTTGGCCCCACTGATCCCACTTAAAAGATTATTCCAGTATTCTTCAACACTGTTTCCAAGAGGGGTCATTGCACCAAGACCTGTAACCACTACACGTCTTAACTGCATAATGTTTAGATGATTACTTGGAGTTCTCTTCAATATAGGAAATCGCTTCTCCTACAGTACCAATCTTCTCAGCTTGATCATCAGGAATTGCTATATTAAACTCCTTTTCAAACTCCATGATTAGTTCAACAGTATCTAGTGAATCAGCTCCTAAGTCATTAGTAAAACTAGCTTCGGATGTTACTTCACTTTCATCAACACCTAATTTATCAACGATAATAGCTGTTACTTTAGATGATACATCTGACATAATACTTAATTTTTTGCCTGTTTGTACAGACGGGGTTATTAATTTAAAAGTGTTGCAAAGAAATATATTTTCTTATTCAAAAGCAATATTTTTTGAAATTATAATCAGGATACCAGAATACCTAAAATTAATAGCATCATTATTTGCTAATAATAGGATATAATTTCGTCAAAAGCCTTTCGTTTGATATCAGGAACTTTGGCATTTTCAGCAGGATACCCTACAGGAATCAAAAGGAATGCTCTTTCGTTGGGAGGACGCTCCAAAACTTCTGAAAGAAAATTCATTGGGCTGGGTGTATGAGTTAAAGACACCAAACCTGCATTATGAATTGCCGTTAATAATATGCCCGTAGCAATTCCTACAGATTCTCCAACATAATAATTGTTGTGTTTTTGCTCATTTTCTATTTCATAAACTCTTTTAAATACAACAATATGCCAAGGAGCAATTTCTAAAAATGGCTTTTCCCAAGAAGTGCCAAAAACGTTAAGGTCCCTAAGCCAACGCTTACTCATTCGGTTACTATAATTTTCCTTTTCTTCTAATTCAGCAGCTATCCTGATCTTTTTTTTCAACTTAGGATCTCCTACCAAACAAAAACTCCAGGGTTGCTTGTTTGCTCCTGAAGGAGCTGTAGAGGCGGTCTTAATTATATTTTCCATTACTTCTTTTGGAACTTGTTTTGCCGTAAAATCCCTAACAGATCGCCTCTTATCCATGGTGTGCAAAAACTTTTTACTTCTAATTAACATTTCATCGTCAGAAAGCTTATTAAAAATTAAGGATATCAATTTGTGTGTTTTCATCGTTGTACGAAGATAATAATTTGATTATTGGGGAACCATAAAGAAGTTGGGAATTGTTACTTTTGCTGATTGTCTATTTCTAATGCTGATGAAAAGAATTGCCCTTTTTGCCTCTGGTAATGGCAGTAATGCAGAAAAAATAATGCTGCATTTCAATAAGCACAAAGATATATTTGTAGCTCTTGTTGTTGCTAGTAAGCCGGACGCATTTGTTATTATAAGAGCCCAGAATCATTCTATACCAAGCTTAGTGCTTGATAAGAATGAATTTACAAAAACAGAAAAGTTATTAACTGAACTTCATAAACATCAGATTGACTTTATTGTCCTCGCTGGTTTTTTATGGCTGATCCCTCAATATTTAATTCGCGCTTTCCAAAAGTCAATAATTAATATTCATCCTGCTCTATTACCGAAATACGGTGGAAAGGGAATGTATGGAATGAATATTCACCGATCCGTTATTAATGCAAAAGAAATGGAAAGTGGCATTACTATACATTACGTTAATGAAGAATATGATGATGGTGAAATAATAATTCAGAAGACATGTGCTATTGATACAAACGAAACTCCTGATACTTTAGCTAAAAAAATACAATCTTTAGAACATGAGCACTTTCCTATAGTAATTGAAAGCCTATTAGTTCCAAACAAATCCTAAGGTGTTCTGTTTTTATTTCTCCAAAATTGATTAAATGAAGTCTCTTTAATTGTAGGTAGAGCTCTTTTATCGCCCCAGGTTTTTTTAAAAAATATTCCTATAATAAAGTTTTTAAGTTTAGAGCTAAACTGATTCATTATCTTCCTGTTAAGCATCCCCTTTTTCCATAAAAACATAGAAAATCGTTCTTTGTTTCCATTTAATCCATGCTCAACAGCATACTTCCTGTTATAAAGAAGCATTTTATGCAAGTCTATCTTTACAGGGCAAATTTCTGTACATTTACCACATAGGGAAGATGCCTGGCTTAAGTGTTTAAATTCCTGCATTCCTTTGTAATGAGGCGTAATGATTGACCCTATGGGGCCACTATAAGTAGACCCATATGCATGGCCACCTATACTTTTATATATTGGACATCCATTTAAGCAGGCTCCGCACCTAATACAATCTAAAGAATGCCTTAAAACTGTATCGCCGAGCACATTGGTTCTGCCATTATTTAATAAGACCACATACATTTCCTCAGGACCATCTACCTCTCCCTCTTGCTTTGGTCCTGTAAAAATTGAATTATAAACCGTCAGGTGCTGACCGGTCCCATAGGTGGCCAACAATGACCAAAATAAATCCAAATCTTCCATATGGGGTATCATTTTCTCTATTCCAACAATAGCAATATGGATCTTTGGGAAAGAGGCACATAAAAGTACGTTGCCTTCATTTTCTGTAACAGCAACTCCTCCAATATCTGCGATAAGAAAATTGCCACCAGTCACTCCAACATCAGCTGACGTAAATTTTTTCCTAAGTAAGTCTCTAACATAAGCAGCAATATCCTGAGGTGTACTATTAATTGGCATGCCTTCTTTCTCATTAAATAGTTTTGCGACATCTTCTTTAGACTTATGCATGGCAGGGGTAACAATATGATATGGCGTTTCTCCGGCTAATTGTACAATGAATTCACCTAAATCTGTTTCTACCGACTCTATGTTGTTGGCTTCAAGATGTTTGTTGAGATAGATTTCTTCAGTAGTCATAGATTTACCCTTAACCAGCATGGTGGCCTTGTTTCTTTCCATTATTTTCAGAATCTCAGAGACAGCTACTTTTTCGTCATTCGCCCAAATTACCTTTCCACCATTATTAGTAAAATTGATTTCAAATTCCTTGAGGTACTTTTCAAGGTTATCTATTGTGTTTGACTTAATCTGTGATGCCCGGCTCTTGGCAAGCTCCAAATCTGAATACTTTGCCTTACCTTTTATAACGGTAGTATCATATTGAGAAATATTAAACTCTAGTTTGGCCCTGTGATCAGAATCAGCGGCTTTTACAGAAGAAACCTTCATAAAACTATTACGTATTTCTGATGACATATATTTTCTTTTAGTACTTAATCATTTGGTATTTTATCTACCAAAATTCGATCTTCTCTATTTGCTAGTGTCCAAGCTGTAAAGAAAACTAGTTTCGTTATTTTTTTAATCTTATTAAAATTTATCTTGTCAATAGTATCAGTGGCTTTATGATAGTCTTCATGGATTCCTGTAAAAAAGAAGATAACTGGAATATTCTTCCTTGCGAAATTATAATGATCAGACCTATAATAAAATCTATTTGGATCATCTGGGCTATTGTATGTGTAGTCCAAATCTAATTCAGTATATTCCCTATTGCATTTTGAACTTATATTATGAAGGTCGCTACTTAATTTATCAGCACCAATTAAATAAACATAATTAGTGTTTTCCCGGTGGTTATTATCAATCCTACCTATCATATCAATATTTAAATTGGCAATGGTTTTTTTAAGTGGAAAAAATGGTTTATTGACATAATATTTTGATCCAAGCAATCCTTTTTCTTCACCGGCAAATGCTAGAAATAAAATGCTTCTTCGTGGTCCATTGCCTTCACTTTTCGCTTTTGAAAAAGCCTCTGCCATTTCTAGCAGGGCTACTGTTCCCGAACCATCATCATCTGCACCATTATATACCTCACCATCTATAACACCTAAATGATCATAATGAGCAGAAATAATAAGTAATTCATCTTTTTTGTCTGTACCTTCAATAAATCCGAGTATGTTTTCGGTTAGAATTTCGTGTTTGTCACGCTCTACAACAATATCAAGGACTGTTGGAATTAAAGCAATTTGTGGGGTTTTTTGCTTATATGTTTTTTTCTTTATCTTTTTTAACGACCATGCATTTCCAAGGTCATTCATTAAATCATTTGCCATTTCAGGACTAATATAAAATGTAGGAAGGCTTTTATCATCTTCTTCATTATCAATAACCACTTTACAAGGTGGGTTTTTTACAAAGTGCTCTATTTCGTTGAGCCTGCCTATATAATTTTCAGAAATTATTAATAAGGCTATTGCTCCATTTTCAGATGCAGTTATGCTCTTTTTAGTATTGCTTGTAGTCCAAACAGAAGGCGTTTTAGTTTCAGTAATTAAACTTTTTCCCTTTTTGTTTCTTGGCTCACCATTTAGCACCAATAACACTTTACCTCGTACATCTTGATCCTTATAATCATTGTATATTTCTGACTCAATACCGTAACCCAAAAACAAAACATCTTCATTTTTAATGTTAAAATCACTAAATCCAGAGAAGTAATAAAAATTATCTATAAAAGTATATGTCTTATTTTTATTTTTAATTATTGCTCCTGATGG
>DTSC01000339.1 GCA_012965625.1 Flavobacteriales bacterium
TAGCCACGACAAAGAAAAAACGGCCAAAGCAGATCTGTCTGCAATTATCTCCTGTACATCTCAATAAATACGATGTTAAAACACATGTATCCGTTGTAAATGCGGATTAATGTGGGTTAATGTGGGTTAATGTTGAGAAGATATACCTTGGTTTTGGTATATTTGGGCATATATATATATAGTAGTCACAGGACTATGTTCCTTTCCTCCTACATTAGGTGCCATTTAATAGACTTGAAAAACTTTAGAGAATGATAAAACTTATCGAAAAAATAAAATCAAAAAATAGACAAGAGCAATTTATGCCAGGTTTATTTTCATTGATCTTCAATCCCTACTTTTTTAACAGGAGAGCTATCTATAAAGGAATAAAATCACATGCGCAAAAGTTAAATGGAGATTTAATGGATTTCGGATGTGGCACTAAACCATACAAAGATCTATTCAATGTTACTTCATATATTGGAATCGATCTTGCTGAAAACGAAGGGCATAATTTGCCAACAGAACATATTGACGTTGTTTATGATGGAAGCAAAATACCATTTCAAAATGACATGTTCGATAGTATTTATTCCTCAGAAGTCTTTGAGCATGTATTTAACTTAGAAGAAATTCTTTTAGATATTAACCGTGTTCATAAGACGGGTGGCTTAATTCTCCTTACCATGCCTTTTGTTTGGCAAGAACACGAGATGCCAAATGACTTTGGAAGGTACACATCAGCTGGTATTAAAAGTATTTTGAAGAAATGTAATTACGAAATTGTAGATCATATAAAGGCCCCTGGATATTTTCTATCAGTAATTCAATTGTTAGTGGCCTATGTTCATCACGTTGTTTTACCCAAATCTGATTCTATTAAATTTGTCCTAGCTCCACTATTCATTTTTCCAATCAACTTATTTGCTCTTACTTTTAATTTTTTTTTACCTAAAAGTTTCGATTTATTCATAAATCACACAATACTGGCAAAGAATATTAAAACTTCTGCTAATCGAGTAGACGGCTCCGCTCCTAATTGAGCGGAGTGCGCGTAACAAAACAAATATCCCTTCTAACATACCTTTATTGCCACCAGCTGTAAAGCTCATTAGAAAGCATATAAATAGCAATTACGCAGGAAAAATATTTGCAGTAATATCCAATCAAAAAACAAATATGCATTTGCACACAATTTCGGACTTATGCGGATTTAATAAAAAACTAACTTTTCACAGTGCAAGACATACGTTTGCAACTACCGTTACATTGTCTAATGGAGTGCCAATAGAAACTGTTTCAAAAATGCTTGGGCATAACAATATAAAAACAACGCAGATCTATGCCAGGGTTTTGGACTCTAAAGTAAGTGCAGATATGATGATACTAAGGCAGAAGTTTATTTAAGAAAATATAATGTTGCAATAAATTGAATAATTGAAAGGGGTTTCAGTTTTGTAATTGGTTTTATTAAATTTGGGTGTAAACTCGTACTAGTTCTCTAAACGCAGATAGCATTTAACTCTGTATTTTTCACACGTTGACGAAAAAATGATAAATGATCAGGATAAAATAAATCAGCTCCATGATAAGCTGGAAATTCTTTTGAAAAGACAGACAGACTTTTCAAGTGAAATCAACAATTTACGCATTGAACTAGACAGCCTAAAGGCCGCTGGGACAAAAGAGAGTCCAGAAACAGAAGAAATAAAAGAGGACGGGCCTTTAACAGATACAGGCATTGAAATAAAAACGGTAAAAGCAGGTGCTGACGACCAATCAAACCAACAACAAGCGGCAGAAGAACCAATACAATATTCTACTCCAGAAGGCAATAAACCACCTAAAATCAAATTAGACTTTGAAAAATTTATAGGAGAGAACCTGATTAACAAAATCGGAATTGCCATTACAGTAATTGGTGTGGCAATAGGAGCAAATTATTCTATTGAAAACAACTTAATTAGTCCTCTCACAAGAATAATCTTGGGTTATTTAGCCGGAATAGGACTTTTAGGGTTTGGGATGAAATTGAAGAAAAAGTATGAAAACTATAGTGCGGTTCTTGTCAGCGGTGCTATAGCAATCCTGTATTTCATCACCTATTCTGCCTATTCATTTTATGACCTGATTCCGCAAGTTTTTGCGTTTGCCCTTATGGTAATATTTACCAGTTTTACGGTTGTTGCTGCAATTAATTATAATAAGCAAATTATTGCTCATATAGGATTAGTAGGCGCTTATGCAGTCCCATTTCTTTTAAGTGAAGGTTCTGGAAAAGTAGCTGTACTGTTTAGTTATATGGCAATTATCAACATTGGAATTCTTGTCATTGCATTTAGGAAATACTGGAAACCCCTTTATTATTCTTCCTTTGGGTTGACCTGGCTAATGTACTTCCTATGGTATGGATCAAAATACCAAGTCAGTGAACATTTTGGAATGGCTTTGACCTTTCTTTCCATTTTCTTTGTTACATTCTATCTAACATTTCTTGCTTACAAATTGCTCCAAAAAGAGAAGTTTGAAATTGCTGACATTTTGCTGTTACTGGCAAATTCGTTTATCTTTTATGGGATTGGCTATGCCATTTTAAGTGACCACCAAACAGGAAAACAGCTTTTAGGCCTGTTTACACTTGGTAATGCAATAGTTCATTTTGTTGTAAGTGCAGTAATTTACAGGCAAAAACTTGTTGACAAAAACCTGTTTTATCTCGTTTCCGGATTGGTATTGGTCTTCATTACTATTGCAATTCCCGTTCAGTTAGATGGAAATTGGGTAACACTTTTATGGGTAGGTGAATCCGCATTGCTGTTTTGGATTGGCAGAACAAAAAATGTACCCATTTATGAGAAGCTATCCTACCTTTTAATGCTATTGGCATTGTTCAGTATTGCTCAGGATTGGTCAATAGTTTACAACAATTATTATCCTGAGAATCCAGAAACAAGATTAACACCGCTGTTGAATATTAATTTTCTTACTTCATTGTTGTTTATTGTGGCTTTTGGGTTTATTAACTTTCTGTATCAGAACAAGAATTATCCTTCTGCATTAGACTTGCATAAAGGATTTTCAAAAATTGTTAATTTTTCAATTCCGGCTATTCTGCTTCTCACCCTGTATTATGCCTTCAGAATGGAAATAGCATCATACTGGGATCAGCTTTTTTTAGATTCTGCCTTAACAATTAAACCTGATGGTGAGGAATATCATGTCGATTACTGGAATTATGATTTAGGGCGTTTTAAAACAATATGGATTATCAATTATTCATTGCTGTTTGTTTCTATTCTTTCTTTTTTGAATTTTAAAAAATTACGGAATCAACAGCTGGGCTTGATCAATCTTATTTTAAATACTATAACAATTGCCGTCTTTTTATTTCAAGGGCTTTATGTACTTAGCGAACTGCGCGAAAGCTATTTAGAACAGACTTTGTCAGAATATTATCACAGAGGTGGTTTCAATATTGAAATCAGGTATATTTCATTTGCATTGATTGCTTTAGCATTAGTGTCGTGCCTTAAATATATTCGATGGGATTTTTCAAACCGGGACTTTAAAATAGGTTTTGATATCTTGCTGCACATCTCTGTTTTGTGGATTGCCAGCAGCGAACTTATTAACTGGATGGACATTGCTGAATCCACTCAATCATATAAGCTTGGATTAAGCATACTTTGGGGGGTTTATTCCTTGCTTATGATCTGTTTAGGATTTTGGAGAAAGAAAAAGCATATACGAATTGGAGCTTTTGCATTATTTGGAGCAACTCTGATAAAACTTTTCTTCTATGACATTTCGCACCTTGATACAATTGCAAAAACAATCGTATTTGTATCGTTAGGGATACTGCTATTAATAATTTCATTTTTATACAACAAATACAAACATCTCATATCAGATGAAATTGACAGTTAAAACCCTAGCCTGTATACTATTGTTATTAGGTTCATATGCCTATGGGCAAATTGATCAATATAGCTTTAAGCGTGAATTAAATGGTATTACTGACCAATGGCACAAGTTAACCTTGCCGGACGTAATTTTCGGTAAAGTCCTGCATGATTTATCCGACATTAGAATTTTTGGCATAACGGCAGGCAATGATACGATTGAAGTTCCTTACTTAATTCAGCTCACAAGTGAAGAAATATTAAGTAAAGAGATAAATTTCAAGATCGTTAACACATCTCATAATGAAAAAGGATATTACTTTACTTTTGAAATACCAACCGATGAGCCTATCAATCAGATCAAACTTGATTTTAAACAGAAAAACTTTGACTGGCTACTACAACTTGAAGGAAGCCAAAACCAACAGGAATGGTTTACCATTATTGAAGATTATCGAATCTTATCGATCAATAATGAACTGACAGATTTTCAATTCACAAAAATATCATTTCAAAATTCCAAGTATCATTTTTTCCGGCTACTTATTGGAAGCAAAGAGAAACCCAACCTGACCGTTGCAAAAATTTCACAAAATGAAGTTACAGACGGAACTTTTAGAATATACACCATTAAGAAAGCTAAAACCAATGATCACAAGAAAACCAAACAGACTGAAATTGCTGTTGATTTAGCATTACCCGTTTCGGTAAGCCATATTACAATTGGAATTAGAGACACGTTCGACTATTATCGGCCTATTACAATAAAATACCTTACCGACAGTATAAATACAGAACAAGGATGGAAATACAACTATCGTACGCTGACGTCAGGTACGCTAAACTCCATTGAAGAAAATGAGTTTAGAATTAATAATGTAATACTTCGAAATTTAATAGTGCTCATTCACAATAATGATAATCAACCTTTATCGATTGGCGAAATTGAGGTAAAGGGATACGTTCATGAATTAGTGGCACGGTTTACAGAACCAGCAAGTTACTTTCTGACATACGGCAATAATAACGCAAGAAAACCACAATACGATATTGACAGGTTTACTAATAAGATACCAGAGGAAATCACTATGTTAGATCTCGGAGATGAACAAAAAATAGATAAAGAAGAATTATCTGTAATAGAGCCTTTATTTAAAAACAAAACTTGGCTGTGGTTAATCATGGCAACAATAATATTATTGCTCGGATGGTTCTCATTCAACATGATAAGAAAAAATTAAACTTAATCACCAATTTTGATAAATTACAGACTCCGGAAACGAACAAATGTGGCTTAGTCTATCGCAATGTTATATTTATATGACATGAAGCACTTTACCATCAGACATAAGATCATCTCTTTTGTGCAAGATATTGACATAAGAGGAATACGAAAGATTGCATATTATTTGCCCAAGATTTTAATACCAAAACCATCTGTTAAGCTAACCATCAAAACACAATACGGATTTTGTATGGAAATTGACCCAGTAAAAGATATGGGGCTGGAAAGAAGCATCTATTATACAGGGACTTATGAAAAAGGCACACTGTACATCATGGAGTATCTCCTAGAAGAAGGTAATATATTTGTAGATGTTGGAGCAAATATTGGCCTGATGTCCATTTTTGCCTCTTACATTGTTAAGGGTACAGGTAAGGTATTTGCTTTTGAACCCAACCCAAACACGTTAGAAATACTCAAAAGAAATATAGAATTAAATGGAATCTCAAATATAGAAACCTCAAACAAAGCCATTGGCAACACATCTGGAACCTCAAAATTATATGACCATTGGGATTCAAGCAGAGGAAGTGCATCTTTACATGAGCCCAATTATAGCACTGACAGCTATCCAGTAAATGTAATTAGCCTAAGAGATCATTTTGGAAACAATGGTCAGCAGATCCACTTAATTAAGATGGATATTGAAGGTTATGAATTAGAGGCATTAAATGGGGCAAAGGAGTTAATTGCAAGCAGTGCAGCACCTATGCTTATCATAGAATGCTCAGACATAGGAGAAAATTCATCCGGAAGCAATAAGAAGAATTTATTTGACCTTATCAAAAATAGCAATAGCTATAAAATATTTAAACTGAACGGAGGTGCAGGCAGAGTTTCAAAATTACTTGAAATTATCTCAGAAGCTGAAATGCCAGATAATGACAATATTTTCTGCTTTACCGAAAAACATATTGAACGGATTCCGAATAAATTATTTAAGTGCCAGACCTGGTAAAGAAATGCTCTCGATTCGTCCATTCACTATACTTGCAGCTATCATATTGCTTACCAGCTGCAATGAGCAGGCTCCAAATTGTATACTTTATAGTAGAGCGCTGAACGATAATTGGCAATTTGCAAAGGCAGGAGATACGCTGACATATGCTGCAAAAGTTCCGGGAAGCATCCATACCGATTTACTTGCAAACAACCTGATTGAAGATCCGTTCTACAGGAATAACGAACTCAAGCTCCACTGGATTGAAAACGAAAGCTGGGAGTACTTTACCACCATAAATATTTCCAAAGAACTGAATTTACGACAGCGTATCATATTGCGTTTTGAAGGCCTTGATACTTACACAGAGATAAAGCTTAACGATGAACTAATCCTTGAAACAAATAACATGTTCCGCACCTGGGAGGTAGATATCAAAAAGCAATTAAAATCAGGGGCTAATAAGCTGACCATTAGATTTCTGTCACCAATTGCTGTGAATAAAGCCAAACTAGATGCCTTGCCTTATCAGCTACCAGCAGGATGTGAAAAAACCGAGATTAAGGTGAGTCCATTTACCCGAAAAGCAGCATACCATTTTGGTTGGGATTGGTGTCCCCGGTTTGTAACCTGTGGAATATGGAGGCCTGTACAGCTTATTGCTTATGATCAGTGTAGAATAAAGGATGTCCAAGTTAATATTGAAGAGATCCGCGATTCAATGGCGATTGTTGAGTATGATATTCAAACAGACGGACATACAAATGACCTTAATATTCGGTTAAACAATAAGGTGATGCCCTTTAATAAACTTGTTAGGGACACGATCTTTAATCCAAAGAGGTGGTGGCCTAATGGCCTGGGCGAGCAATCTATATATACCTCTTCCATTGAATTATTAAAAGACGGTATGGTGATAGATACTAAAGACGTGTCGTTTGGCTTGCGCACTATAGAGCTGGTTAGCGAACCAGATTCTATCGGAACCTCTTTTTACTTTGAGATAAACGGTAAGCCCATATTTATGAAGGGTGCAAATTATATTCCCCAGGATATGTTTCTGCCAAGGGTAACAGATGCTCAATACAGAAATCTCCTTGTTTCGGCACAAGAGGCAGGCATGAATATGATTAGAGTTTGGGGTGGAGGGATTTATGAGAACGATATTTTTTATGATTTATGTGACTCTCTTGGTCTATTGGTTTGGCAGGATTTTATGTTTGCAGGCAGCATGTATCCAGGTGACAGGGAATTTATTGAAAATGTAAAGAAAGAAGCTATTGAAAATGTAAAGCGTTTAAACAACCATCCATGTATGGCACTCTGGTGCGGCAATAATGAAATAGAGGTAGCATGGCAGCATTGGGGCTGGCAAAAACAATATGGGTACAGCCCTGATGACTCAACAAAAATCTGGAGTGACTACCTTCATCTCTTCAAGGAGGTGCTGCCTGAAGTTGTTGCAGGAACCGATGTGCCTTATGTTTCTACATCACCCTTTAGTAATTGGGGCACCCCAGACAATTTTAACCACAGCAGCATGCATTACTGGGGTGTTTGGCATGGCAAAAATGATTTTGAAAGCTTTGGAAAAAATACAGGTCGTTTTATGGTAGAGTACGGTTTTCAGTCGTATCCTGACATGGAAACAATCTTGAGCTTTGCTGATAGCCGTGACCTTTCACTTTCTTCAGAAGTAATGGCGAACAGGCAAAAGAGCTATATCGGCAATGTAGAAATCATAAAAATGAACGAGAAGTACTTCAATAAATCCTCCAATTTCTCTGAATTCTTACATTTGAGCCAGAAGGTGCAATCACTGGCACTGGAAAAAGCCATCAGCAGCCATTTAAACAGCGATGGCCATTGCATGGGTACTCTGCTCTGGCAGCTGAATGATTGCTGGCCTGGTCCATCCTGGAGTATTATCGATTATTTCGGTAAAAAGAAGCTGGGATATTTTACTGTTAAAGACCTTTTCCTTGAAAAGCAATAGTATTGATTTTTAAAATAATTCTACCTTTACTTAAGTATTTAGTTTGAGGATACCTTGCGAATGCTTTGTTACATAGTATTCTCTAAGGTAGGTAAGAAAAATTATTTTAACATAAACAACCAGAACCATAAAACTAAAACCATGAACCCAATCATG
>DTSC01000340.1 GCA_012965625.1 Flavobacteriales bacterium
CTTTAGGTCTGGTTATGATTTGGAAAACAAAGATTTTACCTATACGTCAATTGATATTTATCGCGACCTGCATTGCTGGGAAATGAACTTTAACTATATCCCTTTTGGCCTTAGACAGAGCTATAACTTTGAGATAAAGGTAAAGTCATCTATCCTTCAAGATCTTAAACTAACCAGAAAACGGGAATGGTACGATAATAGTTTTAACCTATAAAATAATTTATGTAATATGAAAAAGACGATCAATACCTCAGATGCCCCGGCACCTATTGGCCCTTACAGCCAGGCAGTTTTAGCTAATGGCAACCTATATCTTTCCGGACAAATTGCATTGGATCCTGATACAGGAGAGCTAATTACAGATAATATCATTGATGAAACACATCAGGTAATGAAAAATATACAGGCAATCATTAATGCGGCTGGACTGAATATGGGACAAATCATTAAATGCTCTATCTTCATCACAAATATGGATGACTTTGCTGAGATTAATGAGGTTTATGGAACCTATTTTAATAACGATCCGCCAGCAAGAGAAACTGTGGAAGTATCAAGGCTTCCAAAAAACGTAAATGTCGAGATCTCGGTGATTGCAAATGGATAAAATCTATTTTCCGTTAATTTAGGGAGGCTTTAACCCTATCCCAGTCTATCTCTAGGTCTTGTGCGGAAAAACCATCAGGTATTTTGTATTCAATGGAGCTCTTGATCCTCGAGTTATAGTGGGGATGGGTCATTAATATTTCTAACGATTCATCATATCCTCCAAGCTCCCTTTTTACCCTTCTGAAAAAAGAAGCCATTGCTGTAGGACTAATCCTGGATTTCACCAACAATTCCAAGCCATATTGGTCTGCTTCTTTTTCTTGTTTTCTGTCAAACACCGATGAAACAACCGTTTTCCCCAATTCGCCCAAGAATACAGCATCGCCACCAGCAAGAATCGAAAAAAGTAAAGTCAAGCCAAATTCCTTAACTAATTTTGACACAACATGTCGTTTTTCTACATGTCCAATTTCATGTGAAAGAACTGCCGCAACCTCTTCCGGATTTTCAGAGAAATTTATCAACCCTGAAAAAACAAATATATTGCCACCAGGTAAAGTAAACGCATTGATCTGTTCATTGTCAATGACCCTTATCCTATAATCATATTCCGTCAGACCAATATTATCAATCAGTAAACTGGAAATCTTTTGAAAGGCCGAATCCAATACAGGATTAGATAGTTCACTAAACCCAGGAGAATTCTCAAGGATCTCCTCTATAATCAGATTCCCAAGTTTATCTTCATTTTCATATGAAAACTCAAAATTGGATTTATCAGGAAATATAGGGAAGTAGATAAAAATAGCCCATATTACACCGAATAGAAGAGCAAGCTTCAACAGGTCAAGTAAGAGGTGCTTGTTCATTATTTATGCTCCGGGCGGTTTGTTTGTCACTTCTTTGGATGACTCCTCTTTAATTGCATATACTTTTTCATAGGCATATCTTCCAAAAAAAAGAAAATAATAAAATCTTCCCTTTCTAGCTTTAACAGCAGCAATAAGACTAAATATAAAATATAGTAAATTTGCAATCACTACCATCCAGAAATAACCAATAAAAACATCCGTACGTTCTATTGATTTTAGAAGAAAAATTCTAATTGCCCAAAACACCAGTCCAGCATTCAATAGCGTTGTAGGTATTTGCGCAAGCAATGAATGCAATGCATGAAAGTGCACAAATTTACTTTTAGAACGATTCATATAGAAATAAATAATTGCAGCAAGTAAATTAATAATTGGCAAAGGTAAGCCAGCCGCAAGCGCCGCAAACATCATAAGATAGCTGCCCATTGCATCCTCTCGCTCTCTAAGTGGTATTTCCTCAGGTTGAGGTAAAGTATAATAGCCGTTAGATGCACTCATTAATTAAGCAGGTCTTATAGTATCATCTTCGCCATCACCTTCAGAGGGAGCTTCCCCACCCTCATTAGCCTCATCATCCTTTGGCAAATCCGAAGGTTTTTCTGGTTCTGGTTCTGGTTCTGGCGCTGGTTCTGGCGCTGGCTCTGGCTCTGGCTCTGGTTCTGGCGCTGGCTCTGGCACTGGTTCTGGCGCCGGTTCTGGTTCTGGCGCAGGTTCTGGTTCTGGCGCTGGCGCTGGAGAACTGCTAATTGGTTGGGAAGAATTTTCATCATCAGCTCTCCCTGAAAAAGGAGGGTAATCATCCGACATAAAGTTCATGT
>DTSC01000341.1 GCA_012965625.1 Flavobacteriales bacterium
GGCAAATCCAAATCACGCACCACGCGGCGGATGAGCGCGGCTTGTTGCCAATCCTTTTCGCCAAGGATGGCGGCGGTTGGTTGCACCAAGTTGCAGAGCTTCACCACCACCGTGGCCACGCCGCGGAAATGGCCCGGGCGCGACCCGCCTTCCATGCCGCGTGACACGACTGTTTCATCGATGCTCACGCTGCTGTCTTTTTCGTAAAGCGATGATGGCGCGAAGACCACGTCAACACCTTCAGCGCGGCAGAGTTTTCTGTCCGCCGCCAAAGGACGAGGGTAAGCACGCAAATCCTTGGCGTCATTGAACTGCATGGGATTCACGTAAATGCTTACAACCACAATGCCCTTGTCGCCAACCACCTTGCGCGCGCGGCGAATGAGGCTCAAGTGCCCGGCGTGCAATGCGCCCATCGTGGGTACAAATCCAATAGATTTGCCCTCCAGCTTGATGCTGGGAAAAAGCTCTTGGTATGATCGGATGTTTTTGAAGTGATCCACATTGCAAATCTAGAAGTTTAACTTGAAAAATTCGATTATTATTACTATCTTTGTACTCCAATTCAATCCGGAAAATTATGGAAAAAACCAAAGTGCTATTTGTTTCTCAACTAATAGAGCCTTATACTGAGGATGGTCATATGGCTAATGTTGCCAGACACCTGCCACAAAGAATTCAAGAAAGAGGGAAAGAGATTCGTACGTTTATGCCAAGATTTGGATGCATCAACGAAAGGAGATATCAGCTTCATGAGGTGATTCGTTTATCTGGCATGAACTTAATTATTAATGATTCAGATCATCCATTGATAATCAAGGTAGCCTCAATTCAGGCAGCAAGGATGCAAGTTTATTTTATTGATAATGAAGAATTTTTTAAAAGAAAGACGATCATTGAAGATGAAAGGGGAAAGTTTCATAAAGATAATGATGAAAGGATGATATTTTTCTGTCGCGGAGTTATTGAGACAGTAAAAAAATTAGGCTGGGCTCCTGATATTGTTCACTGCCATGGATGGATGACTAGTTTAATGCCCTATTACTTGAAGAATGTGTTTAATGACGACCCCATTTTTAATAATACTCGGGTGGTTTATTCGGTATATGACAATGGCTATAAGGATTCGATGAATAAGAATTTGGAAAATAAACTTGAAGCTAAAGACACGACTCTACCTGCTTTCTCTCATCTTAGTGATCCTACATTTGATAATCTTAATAAGTTTGCAATGGAAATCTCAGATGCTGTTATTGTAGGCAGCGAAAAAATCTCCCCAGAGTTACAGAAATACATTAAACAAATTGACAAGCCGGTATTGGATTATTGTTCAGAAGAAGAATATGCCGAAAAATATTCTGAATTATATGATGAATTAATGCAAGGAGAAGTAGTCCTTGGCAATTAAAAAGGCAATAATTCATTATTTTTATTGTTACCTCATTTATTAATATAGGAAAGAGACCAATCTTTGCCAAATGAAATTTGAGGTTTTCCTTACTGTTGTTTTTTATTCTTTCATAAATTATCTGTTTCAAAGGTCCATTAAACCCTATGTTCTCATAGGGGTATTTGGTGTATTCGTTTTTGCTGGTTGTGAGAAACCCGGAGTGATAGGCCTTGATGTTCATCCTGAGGCAGACCAATTCAACGTCTTGTTTTCTGACACTAGTACCCTTGTAGCAAAAACTATTCTTGAAGACTCTATTAGAACTGATGAGCCTATTTTGAATCTGTTAGGTGCTTATACTGATCCGGTATTTGGATATACTGCAGCTTCTTTTTATACCCAGTTTTCAATGACGACGAATAATGTAGGATTTGGATCCTCTTTTGTTCCTGATTCCTTGGTTTTGACAATAGGCTATGTGGGCTCTTATGGTCCCTCTCCATCTGCTCAAACTGTAAATGTATATAGATTAACTGAAGACATATATGAGGATAGTGCTTACTATTCAAATAGGGATTTTGCATATGATCCTTTAGAGTTGGCAAGCGTTTCAATTGCACCAGTCGATGAAGATAGTGTTGTTCGAATTAAGCTTGATGGTTCTAATTCTGTGTTTTCCTCCAATGACTCTTTTTTTGTGGACAATGCTGCTTTCCAAAGTTTTTTCAAAGGATTTTATATTTCAACTGATACTTCAATGCCTTGTTGCCCCGGGGGAACAGGAGCAACATGTTGCTCCGGGGGTATATTATATCTTGATATGCTATCATCTTATACCAAGCT
>DTSC01000342.1:0-695 GCA_012965625.1 Flavobacteriales bacterium
GATGCGGCACAAGAGCTTCAACTAAGAAACAAGAGAAATTTAGTGGTTGAAGATGATGTTTTAGAGCTCGCTGCAGGAGCAACCTGTGATGTAGATGAGTATTTGGAGCAGGTGGAATTAGAGGATACAATAGCTCAGGCAATGAATGCCTTGCCTCCAAAATGCAGGACAATATTTATTCTCAACAGGTATGACGACATGAAGTATAAGGAGATAGCTCAGCATTTGGGAATCTCTGTGAAAACTGTCGAAAATCAAATGGGGAAAGCACTCAAGAGGATGAGATTATATTTGCGACCTTACATTTTAAAGACAACCTCAGTCAACTCGGAGAATACTCTCTGAGATTATCTTTCTAAAAGCGCGAGTAGGGGTAAGGCCTCATTAAAGTGTCTTAGTTATGCACGTCGCTATAATGGTTCATAAAAGATGGAGGATCTTATTGCTAAATATTTGTTTGATGAATTGACATCAAAAGAAGAAAAGACACTGTTGGACTATATCTCTAAAAGTCCAGAGAATGCCGAAGCTTTTGTGCATTCTAAGAAGCTATTAACATTGTCAGATTCTTATTCAAATCCTTTTAAGCCAAACGCTGAGAATGCATGGCAAAAAGTAAAACTGAAAGCCTTAAGCCCTTCTCTTTACTCTTTCAATAATCAATCTCGAAGAATCTCGTTGAGACCTGGAATTCT
>DTSC01000342.1:705-2233 GCA_012965625.1 Flavobacteriales bacterium
ATCGCAGCTTCAATAATTCTAGTGTGTGGGTTGATTTATACGTTTTCGGTATTATTTTCTGCTAATGACTATTTGAAAACAGGGGATGAATTGGCCCTGACTGAAGAAACGCAGGTAGATATGGTGGAAATTGCATCTGGTGATAATATTGAAATACTATACCTTCCAGACAGCAGCTTGGCAATTTTAAACAAGTTCAGCAAGCTGACTTATCCAAAACAGTTTGATGAAGACAATAGGGTTGTTAAGCTTGAAGGAGAGTCATTTTTTGAAGTAAAACGCGATCCAAATCATCCTTTTTATGTATTCACGGAAAATACAAAAACTCGAGTTTTGGGCACTTCTTTTAATGTAAAGGCCTATAAAAATGATGTGAATACCGAAGTTTCAGTTCCGTCGGGAAAAGTCGTGTTCTTTTTGGAGGGCACCAAAAAAGACAGGTTGCTGGTGTTGGGTAGCAATGACAAAGCGACCTTTAATAAGGACAAAGTCAATGTGTTAAAAACGCAAAACGAGAATTTGGATTATCTCGAATGGTTTAATGGATTGGAGATGGATAGTGTGGAAGAGCTGCCGCTTCCGAAGCCTGAACTGATCACAATGACGGGTAGTAACCGGGAGGAGACATACAGAAAAGAGAAGGCGAGCCCTACGGATTATTTGAACAACGTATCCAAGTGGAGTAATACTTTTGTTTGGAACAATCGCCTGATCAAAAAGACGTTGGTTGAAGGCGAGATATACAGCTCGGCTGTATTAGCGTACTACCACGAGATTACTTTAAAAGCAACTTTTTATGATGACGATGACGCGGCAATTGCAACGGAAGTATTTACTGTTCATGAAGAAGTGGCTCCGGGAGATATAATTAGATATCAGCGCAAGCTCGACAGCTGGTATGATCTCACTAGCAAGGTGATCGTTGAAATTGAGAAAGCAGAAGCGCCCACAATTTCCCTGTATCAAGATTAAGCGCGAGGTCTTCCTTCCTGCTCAATGGAATCTGATTCCCTCGTTTAAGAAACTTTTAATGGTTGGTTGCATCTGCACTCTGTAAGAAGTGGCAATGTCGCCATGTAGCAGATCCATCATTGGTTTATCATCGGTGAGCACCAGTCCTTTGTCAAATTTCATCCTTACAAATACGACTCCTTCGTACATTGGAAATTTGTAAGGCAGCGCAAAAGTATCTCTCCGGCTAAAATCCTGATTAGACAACCTTAGACCGTCGATTGAAGCAATATATATATATACTCCTGAATTATATTAAATTGGTTGTCGTATTAATAAGGTCAACCGTATATCCCGCTTCTTTTAGCGTGGTACCGATAGACATGAGCGCCAATTCTTCTGGTTTATTGTAGATACTGGGGTAGTGAACAAATAGCACTCCATCTTCTTTGAGAACTGCTTTCATATCGTGAAAAGCTTCTAAAGTATATAGGTTATTGGGTTGATTCTCTCCAGCGCTTATATCTATGACTATGATATCATATTTTGTGTCTGTCGTCCTTACATAATGCCTGAA
>DTSC01000343.1 GCA_012965625.1 Flavobacteriales bacterium
AGCAGGGGGCCAGTAGTAAGTAATTACCAATACACGTTTTGTTGCCATTAGAAGAAGTATCTATTCGTTTCCTTCAAAAGAGCTTTCTTTTGAGAACATAGATCTTATTTCAAAGAAAATAGATCCAATAAATAAGAGCAACAATAGGGAAGAGCTAGCCAAAGCAATTCCCTCACCAATAGAAAACAACGATGGCTCAAATCTAAATTCTATTTGGTGTTCGCCTGAAGGTACAACCATACTTCGAAGTACGTAGTTTGCTCTTAAATGATCCGTAAGGTTCCCATCAATATATGCATTCCATCCAGGCTGGTAGAAAATCTCTGAAAAAACAACCAGCCCATCTGCATTAGAAGTTGATTTATACAATAACCTATTGGGCTTATATTCTAAAAGCTCGATCGATCCCGAAACATCTGTAATTTCAGGACCAACTGTGATTAGCATTTCAGCATATCGCTCATCAACAATTGCAGTCTTAATTGGATTAAATTCAGATAACGCCGCCATTTCTTCATCAGCATTGGCAACCAGCTTAAAATTCTCTACAAACCAAGCATTACCCAAGGCTCCTGGATTTTCCTGCGCAACCAATTGTTTGTCATTACCTGGAACAATAATGTATTTAGTATTGAGCATATTTATTACCTGCTGATTTCTTTTTGCAAGCTGAAAGGAAACAAGCTCCTGATATCTTTTCATTTTCGCACCATGGTAACCACCGATTGATTTATGAAAATAGCCAGTAGAAGCATCATTAAACGTATTGACACCCAAATTCATCACCCTAAAATTAGAATTGAAATTCAACGCAGTAAATTGAAGATCAAATAATTCATTCTGACTTAAATTTTTATTTCCGGGCTTTCCAGTTTCTTTCTTTTCAATTTTTGCCTTTTCAACAAGTGTCTGATACATTTGTTGAGCTCTTTCATTATTAGAAAATTCTCTTTGGAGTATAGAAAGATCTGCAGTGGAGGGATTCAAAGTTAAAATACTCTGTTTCTTTTTGGCAAAATCATCATTGTTTACATATCGCTTATTAATTGGCCATAAATCTATTAATACAAGTCCCAACAAGGTTATCAGCAAAACATTTTGTTTTACCTTTCCCTTTACATAGAGCCAGAGCAAAGCAGCACCCAATAGAATAAATGCAAGAGACCTTAGAGCATCAGACTTAAGCAAGCTTTCGCGGTCTTCCTGCAGGGCATCAATTAAAAATTGTGGCCAACCACTTGCCATTAATTGCGCATCAGAAGATGATGAAAAATCAAAAAACGCACCTGGCACCAAAGCAAAAACAAGGCAAATTCCACCCGTAATAACAGCAGACATTTTGATTGATTTTAAAACCTTTTCTTCTGAGATTTTCCTTTCAATCATTTCCTTGATAACAATAAATCCCAATAAAGGCATTGTCAATTCAGCTATTACAAGGGTCATTGAAACAGATCGGAACTTATTGTAAAGAGGTACATAATCCAAAAAGAAATCAGTTACCAGCATAAAATGCTTTCCCCAGCTCAATACAATTGACAATATAGTAGCAGATAGCAACCACCATTTCATCGGACCCTGAACAAGAAAAAGTCCAAGAACAAAAAGAAAACAAATAATTGCTCCAACATAAACAGGACCTGATGTCATGGGCTGATCTCCCCAATATATAGGTACCTGCTTAATGATGCTTCTTGCTTTGGGAACCCCTCGGGATTTAAGCGCGTCGTATGTTGCCGATTTTGTATCTAATTCTCCTCCAGAAGCACCTCCCTGAAAATTAGGAATGACCAAGGTCAACGATTCCCATATTCCATAGCTCCATGCTGTAACATAATCCTTGTCCAACCCACTGGTCTTATTACCAGAATCTGCAGTCAATTCAGATCTCCCTCTTGTTGAATCTTTGGTATACTGTAAGCTCAACATGAGTTTGGTGCTATTTGCACCTACTGCAAGAAATACAGCAATTATTAGAACCAACAGGGATTTAAAAAGATGTGGCAGCTCATTACTTTTTATTGTCTCGTATAACTTAAACCCACCATAAATCAACAATATAAGCATCAGATAATAGGTAATCTGAAGATGATTGGCAGCTATTTCTATAGCAAGGAAAAAGGCTGTTATCCCAGCACCTAATACATATTTCTTTCTAAAAGTAAGTAATACGCCAGCTATGATAGGAGCCATATAGGCAATGGCAGCAGCTTTTGTATTGTGACCTGCACC
>DTSC01000344.1 GCA_012965625.1 Flavobacteriales bacterium
CTGCACCTCCTGCACCAACCCTGCAATTGCCCTGACCTCCACCAGCACCACCTATCCCTCCAGCACCACCAGTACCACCAAATCCTCCAAGGCCACCTAGCCCCGGATTTCCTGGGACGATTTGACAATCCTTAATTAAACCATTTGCCCCATTGTTGTAAAGGTACATTGCAAAAGAAGATCCTGCTCCAGTTCCACCCCAGCCGCCAAGGCCACCTTGGGCTCCTTCACCGCCACCACCCCCAGCGGCTCCTGCTCCATTTACGTTTGGTGGTAGTCCAAACAAACAATCATAGGGGATCCCTCCAAGGGAACCGCCACCACCACCACCACCACCACCAGAACCATGAGTGCCAGTATTTCCAATAGTGCCAGAGGTTGGGTAGAAATAACCGGCAATTATAGGAATTCCATCATTGCCTGAGACGCCAGAAAGACCATCAGTTCCAGCACCGCCATTTTGGCCATCGTTAATAGGCGTTCTTGGACATGACAAAGGGTATATGCAGACGACGATTTTTGCACCACCATTAGCACCTATGCCTCCACCAGGGCCTAGGCCAGAGGAGCCGATATATCCATTTGTTGCATCTTGAGGGTTACCACAAAAGGTGCATGATGCGGTGCCTCTATCACCGCCATCGCCACCAACGCCTCCTCCATAACTTCCGGAAAATGAGCCGCTTCCCCCTATACCTGCAGTAGTACAGCAACCACCTTGTTCTTCTCCATTTTGACCTACATTTCCTGGAGCTCCTGCAACACCACCTGTTCCATTACTTCCATTGATTCCATTGCCTGCGTTGCCTGAGAAAATCTTACATCTAATAATATTATAGTTTGAGCAAGTAGAGAGATAAATCCCATAACTAGACACACTGCCTCCAAAAGCATTGGCGCATTGAATGGTCAAATCCTGTAATTGGAAGTTAAAAATATTTATACCATACATGGCTACTAAACGAGCTGGCGAACTTTCCATATTAGAATTGTCTCTATAAATAATGGTGTTGGTTGCATTGCTTTTTCCCCAAGTTATGGCATCATAGCCACCATCTATGCTAATGTCACTTTTTAAGTTTATTGGGCTATATACAACATAAGTGCCGGAGGCCATGTGTATTTTGTTATTAGTTGAATTGGCTAGAGAAAGGCCATAAAGGAAGTTTGCTGGGGTGGCCTTTGTTCCTGCTGCTCCACTACTAGATCCCCCAGGAGTCACATAAACCACATTACATTCCTGTGCATTAATGTTTCCTAAACAGGAAACCAGGCATAGGATTACTACAATAATGCTTTTCGCTGAATGGCCAATATTTTTGAATTTATTTCTCAATTAATATTTTGCTAATAGGTAACAATCTTTCTGATAATTGTTTTTTCATCACTTTGAATTCTAATATAATAGAGGCCTTTCATGGTGTTATTAATGACGACCTCTCTAAAATACTTTTCTGAATTAAATGTCTTTTCTGTCATTATGGGCTGTCCTAACAAATTGATAATCTCAATGGTATATTGTTTGTGTTTTTGCAGATTTGCTTCCATAATAAAAAGGCCATCATTTGGATTGGGGTACACATTTAGATTAAATAAAAGGTTGCTCAAATTATCAAATCCTGTAGTGGTGTCACTCGTGTCAACTGGAGGCAAGGTTGTTGAATTAATCACCACAATGTTGTACGTGATAGAATCTGTGCAATTGTAGTTATAAGAGGTGAGCGTGACAGCATAAAAGCCTGTATCCATATATGTGTGGTTTGGATCTTTCAAGGTTGAGGGTGCGCTTCCATCCCCAAAATCCCATACATATGAAATGGCATTAACACTGGTATTTAAAAAGGATGCTATCCCTAACCCAGCAAGGTCTATCGTATCAGGCACCGGTGTAAAGCTAGAGGAAAGCCCCAATGTATTGCAATCATTCAAAACTTCAATTGTAGTGGTTACTGTATCATAACAGAGCGTGTTTCCGACAACTAAGAAAACAGGATAAATTCCAGCTGTTGTATAAATATGTGTAGTGTTTTGAATGGTATCATTGTTTGAGCCATCTCCAAAATTCCAGCTCCAAGAAATGGGTCCCGGGGATGAATTATCTGTGAAAGTCGCGAGAGCACCCACATAAACTGGTGAAGGGACTGTGACAGCTCCAATTAAAGAGGAAAAAACGGCAAGATCAATGCTGTCGCCTGCAATACAACCATATTGATTTACAAGGAAAACAGAATATGTTCCTCCTGCGGAAGTTAACAGCGTTTGTGTATTGCCTCCAATAGGAAGCCCATCAAGGAACCAGCTATAAGAAGAACCAGGATTGCCGGCATCTAAAATTGGGTAAGGCTCATTGTCGCAAATAGATTTGTTGCTGCCCAATTCTACTGTGGGCTCACTTATGGCTAATGTCAAAGAGTCTATTCCAAAACAACCAGTGCTACTTGTAACGGATACGGAATATGTTCCCGGAATGGTTGTTTGTAGCGTTTTGGTGTTGGTGCCGATTGGATTTCCATCAAGCATCCAATTATAGTTCATATTGTTCAGCCCAGCATCTAGAATGGGGAAGGTGTCATAAATGCAAATTGCTGTATCTCCTCCCAAATCTACCGGAAGAGATGTGTATACACTAAATTCAATTTCGTCGGAATTTGAACAGCTGCCATAGGATACAGTAACTGCATATGTTCCCGGTGTAGAGGCCTGTAATGTTGGTGCATTATTTCCAATCGGACTTCCATCAAGAGTCCAGGCATAGCTTGCCCCTGGGTTTCCTGCATTAAGTGTTGGCAAAATGTCAGTAAAGCAAACGGAAGTATCTGGGCCAAGGTCAACGTTTACAGAGCTAATTACCTCGATTTCTTGTTCAGTATATGACGTTCCACAGCAGCTGGTACTTGTCAGGCTAATCTGGTATGTGCCAGGGGTATTGAAAATTATTGCACCAGGGTTTTGAACAGAAGATGTAGTGACAGATCCTCCGGGAATTGACCAGCTATAGGAGGCAGCAATTCCTGTACTAGAAAGGGTCATTGCATCTCCATTGCATATTATAGTATCGCTTGCAATAATTTCGGGGGGACTGAAGTCTGTGTTTAAAGTAATATAGTTTGCAAAAGAATAGGGTACACCATCAACAATAAGCGTAATTGTTCTTGGGCCTTGGGCTCCACTATCGTATTGAATGGTATCAATGGCATTATTGCTTCCTCCTGGATTTGCTCCAAATCCAAACATCCAGTCAATATTTCCTATAGCAGTTGTGTTGAAAATAATATTGTTGTTGGAGCAACCAGAAAACGAAACAAAAATTACAGGTTCAAAAGAGTTGTAGGCATTGGAAACTAACATTGGATACCCTGCAGTATCTTCATATATTTGAAGGCTAACACCAATTGATCCATCACCTCCTTCACCGCCAATACCTCCAACACCCCCTTCACCTCCGTTTCCTCCTTCGCCTGTATTGCAGCTTCTTGTAGAGTCTAAAAAATTCGCGCCGGTTGTTCCGCCAAAACCCCCTAAACCTCCAAGACCCCCATCACCTCCTGTGCCACCAAAAGCTCCTGAGCCAGCCTGTCCAGGGCTGAGATAGCAGTCTCGTATTTTCCCATTCATGCCATTTGACCAAGAAAAGATACAAAAAGATCCACCGCCGCCATCACCACCAAGGCCTGGAAATCCTCCTTGGCCACCTTCGCCTCCTCCTCCGCCTCCTCCGCCAGTTCCCCAGCTCCAGAAAATAGTGTCACAAGTTTGTGGGTTAAGGATAATGGGCTCACATCCTTTGGCGCCACCACCACCACCGCCGCCACCACCACCACCATGCGTGCCTTGAGTTCCTAAAGATCCGGTTGAGGGGAAATAAAATCCAATACTATATGTGCCATACGCCTGCACCCCATGAAGGCCATTATAACCAGTGTTCCCTGTAGCTCCTGGTGCTCCATGGTTCGAAGTAACTGCAGCACATTGGCCGGCAACATATTCAACAAGTTCGCAAACCCCAATACCACCAATACCTCCTGAACTGCCGCCCATACCCAATCCCGGATAACCGGCATAACCATCCTCGGTGCGAAAGTTGGCAGAATAACACAGCCCAAAAATAGTGTCCACATCAAACAAGGGGCGCTTAGCCCCAAGCCCCCCATCTCCTCCGGCATTGCTTCCAAAAAACGATCCGCTTCCACTTAGTCCAGGCTGTCTGCAGCAATCTCCTTGCTCTGAACCTGATTCACCAGGGCCTCCTGCATCTCCTGTTATTCCTTGGGCGCCCTGCAATCCTTGATACCCATCTGCTGCATCACCAGCGTTAATGATACATCTTGAGATGGTGTAATTTGAACAGCCATTGAGATAGATCCCATAAGTACTTATTCCATTGCCTTGCGCATCGTCCATATTGATAGTAATGTCCATCAACTTGAAATTGCTGATACCATAACAGTAAACAGCGATGATTCTCGATGGGTTAGATAAGACATTTCCGGCATCTCTATGAAAAACACTTGGAGTTGCATTGCTTTTTATCCATGTAGATGCATCAAAACCTCCTTCTAAAGTAATGTCGCTAATCATATTAAATTCAGAAGAAAAATTATAGGTGCCTGCTCCAAGGCGAACGATGTTATTAATGTTATCTGTCAAGATAAGCCCATAAGCCAGGTTTGCAGGATTGGTCTTTGTGCCAGCCACACCGCTACTGGCTCCGTTTGGCGTAACATACACATAACCACATTCCTGAGAAAAGACTTTTGGTGCAATTAGAAAAATAGCAATAAAAAAGAAAAGGGTCTTTGGATAAGCCAAAATATTTGGAATACAAAATAAAGATTTAATAATGGACATTATAGCGAAAAAATCGGATTAGGCTCCCTCTATGCAAACTTAATAAAATATAGAATAACAAGAATGCTCTGCATGCATAACTTATGACGTAATGATGGCCTGATAAGTTGCCTTCTATAACACCTGATAAAATTAATTGTTAGGTCGTGAGTCTTTCCAGATTAGCTTTTTGTCATTTGCTAAGAGGAAAAAGTCATCACATTTCCCATCACCCTTTCCGGTTAGGCCTCCGTCAGGATGACAAAACAAGGAGCAGTTGTTCTTATAAACTGGATTAAATTGATCACAACACGCTGCCGGAATGTAAAAAACAGACTCACCTTTATAGGTGAATTGCCAAATAGTAGTGGGAGGATTTTTAACAGGATGTTTTTTAATATCTGTTATTATCATTTCAATACAATCTGGCGAAGCGCTTTGTGTAGGGCTGGAGTCATTGCAGCCCTTTCTACCCTGCGACAATACGACAACGATTATAAAAATGAAAACTTTTAGCATTGGACTGTATTTAATAATCCCAGGAAATCAACCCACTAATTTCCGTTTTGGACAGTGGAGACCTTAGTTCAGGGTTTTTGCAAGACAGGTTTTCTTTCAGGAAGACAATTGCAGGCTTGACCCAAGGTGCATTCTCATTATTTAGAGCATCCAGAAGTACCGAGATCTGATATAGTTTTGTTAGCTTTTCAAACAGGGGTTTAGAGGTGCTCTCAATTATGTCTCTTTCCTTGTTTGCCAAACTTGAAGCCAATATTTTTAAATCGTTTAGGTCTTGTAAGAGATCCTCATGTTTTTCTGAATTGGCAAAGGAGCGGTGTATGTGTGTTGTCATAATCTCAAACCCTTTTGACTTCAAAGTAGCTCTGAGCATATCCAGAACCATAATATTTCCTGAGCCTTCCCATATTGGATTAACAACCAAATCCCGCAATATTCTGGGGAGTACGGTATCCTCAACATAACCTATACCACCCATAAGCTCCATGCTTTCTCGTGCCAGAAATACGCCATCCTCTGATACTTTTTTCTTTATCATTGGGGTTAGGATTCTCAGTAGTTGCTCCTCTTCAAGGTTTCCGTTTTCAGCATGGTCTAATGCGCTAATGGCTCTCCATACGAGGTAAAAATTACCAACATACAGGCTTCCAATCTCTCTAAATTTGTCGCGTATCAAAGCATGGTCTATTGCATTTTTGCCGAAAGTTTTTCTATGATTCAAAAATTGATATGCTTCAATAATTGCCCTTCTAGAGCCAGATAAGCTGCCCATAGCTGTATAGACTCTTGAGAGGTTGATCATGTCTGTCATAATGCTGAAACCCTGAAATTCCTTACCGACTAATTTACCAACCGTATTAGTTAGCAGGCATTCAGCACTGGCCATGGAACGAACTCCAAGCTTTTCTTTAATGCGAATGATTTCAATTGGGTTCTTGCTACCATCCTTTAGATGCTTTTCAACCAAAAAGATTGATAACCCTTGTGTGCCCTTTACGCTAGAATCTGTCCTTGCCAATACGAATATAATATCACCATTGGCATTGCTGCAAAACCACTTTTCTCCATTCAAATGGTAAAGACCATCTTTATAGTGCCTTGCAGTTACCAGATTAGCCCCAACGTCAGAGCCGCCTGTTTTTTCTGTAAGAAACATAGCACCAGTAAAAAGCTCTTGTGAATCATCCGTATAAATGTGCTTAAGGAGCCGGTCTTTATCTGCTTTTTCACAGTACAAATTGATAAGCCTTGCTGCCCCATCGGTCATACACAATGGACAATATAGGCCCATTTCGCTCATTGCATATAAAAATCCAGTTGAGAAGCCCAGGCGGTTGGATTCATTTTTAAATTTTTTCCTTAAAGAAGGTTCCCACTTAGCCCTAAACATTTCAGTTTTTACAGCGATATCCATTAGCTTCCAATAGCTTGGATGGAATTTTATTTCATCAGTATTTTGCCCAAGGAAATTTCTTTTTACTAGTACTGGTCCGTTCTTATCAGCATCCATTGCCAGGGGATTCATTTCCACAGCTGCTGATTTTCCAACATTAAACAGCTTGTCGGACATATATGAATACCCTTCTTTAGATAAATCCTTCTTTAAAAAGGATTGAAGAATTAAGTCGGAAGAAAAGAAGTTTTTACTAGGGCTATAGTCCTTATCAAGAACCTGATTCAATACGGATTCCATTAAATTGTTGGTTTTCTGTTCCCTTGCTTTAATTGTTATTGGTATAATTGCATATCAACCTCACTTTATTTGTGTAGAAGTTAGTTTGTTAAGCCCATTGACTATTCTGCTTAATGTTTCTTCTTTTCCTAATAGTTCAATAATATCAAAAATAGAAGGGCCTGAACCAATTCCAGTAATTAATAGTCGGAGATTTGGTATAACACTTCCAATTGAATATTCATTGCGTTCTAAATATTCTTTAAATGAGGATTCAATGTTTGATGAGGTAAAGACTTGAATTTCTTCAAGAACCTTTCTGAATCCAGAAAGTATTTCTGGGGTTTCTTCTTTCCATTTTTTGTTGAATGTCTGTTCATGATATTCATTTGGTTGAATAAAGAAATATTTGCCTTCTAGCATGTCTGGGATAAAGGTTGCCCTTTCCTTCATTAACCCACAAACATTTTCTGCAAATGCCATGCTTGTATTAATTCCTGCCTTTTCAAGAAAAGGCATTAACAAGTTTGCCAACTCCTTGTTGGGTTTGGAGCGAAGGTATTGCTGATTGTACCAATGAGCTTTTTCCAGATCAAACTTCGCACCTGATTTTCCCACCCTTTCCAGTGAAAAGGCTTCTGTTAACTGATCTAATGTAAATAGTTCTTGGGTAGTGCCAGGATTCCATCCTAGAAAGGCCAGCATATTAATAAAGCCTTCCGGAAAGTAGCCCTTTTCGCGATATCCAGAAGACACCACGTTATTAGAAGGATCCATCCATTCAAGGGGAAAAACAGGAAATCCCAGCTTATCTCCATCACGTTTGCTTAATTTTCCATTGCCATCTGGGCGTAAAAGCAGAGGCAGATGGGCGAATTCTGGCATTTCATCTTCCCATCCCAAATATTTGTATAGTAGCATATGAATAGGCATTGAGGGCAACCATTCTTCTCCTCTAATAACGTGCGTAATCTTCATTAAATGATCATCTACTACATTAGCCAAATGATAAGTTGGCATCCCATCTGATTTAAACAAGACTTTGTCATCCACTTTTGAAGAGTGTACAATCACCCATCCCCGGATAATGTCTTTTGATCTTATTTCCTCTTTTCTAGGGACCTTGATTCTAACCACATAAGGT
>DTSC01000345.1 GCA_012965625.1 Flavobacteriales bacterium
AATGATGGCTTGGCTACTGTGAGCATTACAGGAGGTACCGCTCCTTTTATTTATAGCTGGAACGATCCTCTTAGTCAAGTCACCCCAACTGCTGGTAACCTGACTGCTGGAATTTACACCGTTTCGGCTACAGACTCAAATGGATGTATTGCTTCAACATCTGTCACCATTAATGAACCGCCAGCCATAATATATAATCCTGCATCTAGTACTCCTAGCTGTTTTGGAGATTGTGATGGGACAGTGGGTGTTACAGTCAGTGGAGGAATCTCTCCATATATTTACCAATGGAACGACCCCTCCTCTCAAACAAATGCAACGGCAGTTGGATTATGTGCAGGAACCTATACTGTTGTTATTACAGACAGCAATAATTGTACGGAAATTGCAGTAGTAAGCATCGTGGATCCTAGTCCAATTACTTCCATGGTATCATCAACAGATGAAAGTTGTTTCGGAGCATGTGATGGAAGTGTTACCGTAACTCCAAGCAATGGGCTAACACCCTATACCTATTTATGGGACGACCCATTTGGACAAGCCACACAAACCGCTGGAAATATTTGTGTTGGTACTTACACGGTAATAATAACAGATAATAACGGCTGCACGGCGTCAAACTCGGTAACTGTAAATGGCCCTGCAGATCTAAGTATTAGCATCAGCTCATCAGGCAACAATCCATGTGCTGGAGATTGCATTGGATTTGCCCAGACCTTTGTATCAGGAGGAACTGCTCCTTATACATATAATTGGACTGATGGCCAAACCAACCCTCAAGCAATTAATCTTTGTGCTGGATCTTTTAATGTAACAGTTACCGATGCTAACGCATGTAGTACAATTACTTCTGTAAACATTACAGAACCCCTTGGAATGGTTGTAAATATTACAGGGAATAATATCAGTTGTAATGGAGCATGTGATGGAGATGCAACAGCGAGTGTAGGAGGTGGAACCCCTCCTTATGCTTACTTATGGAACGATCCATTATTTCAAACCACATCAATTGCAAACAATCTTTGTGGTGGATTCTTTAATGTTACAGTCACCGATTTAAATGGCTGTTCTGAAACCACTTCAATTGTTTTGACTGAACCTCAATCCCTTGGTCTTTCCTCTACAACAAATTCTTCTACTTGTGGATTTAACAATGGATCTGCTTGCGTAAATCCAATAGGTGGTATAGCACCATATGTAATTACCTGGAATGATCCTATGACAACTGTAGGTGCCTGCGTTTTCAACATATTGGCGGGTACTTACAACCCTATTGTAGTGGATGGTAATGGCTGTTCTTTCACCGTTCCAGTTGTGATAAATGATATCTCTGGGCCAACTATTGATAGTATAAGCAATACCAATGTTACTTGTGCAGGCGATAGCAATGGAACAGCCTCGGTATTTATAACTGGGGTTGCTCCACCATATACTTATATCTGGAAAGATAATAATGGCAACACCGTTGATAGCAATCTAACTACCATCTTTGGATTGTGGGGAGGAACTTATACTATCACAGTTATTGACGCCAACGGCTGCACTTCAGGGGCTTTGATTGCAATTAATGAACCTCCACAGCTAAACAGTGTAATCATATCATCTAGTCCAGCATCATGTAATGGGGTCTGTGACGGTTTGGCCTCAGTAATGGTAGGAGGAGGTGTCAGCCCATATACTTATTTATGGACTGATGGCCAGACATCAACCACGGCAATAAACTTATGCGCTGGATCACACAACATTTTCATTACAGATAACAATGGCTGTACAGACCTAAATACTATTTCAATTACAGAACCGGATGCAATAGCTATAGACGACTCTATTATTGATGTGAGTTGTAATGGAGGTGCAGATGGGCAAATATATCTGAATGTTACTGGTGGAACACCCTTTTATTCATATAGCTGGCTGCCCTCAGGAACAAGCAGTGCTAATATTGCAACAAACCTAATTGCACAAACATATAATGTTACAGTAACGGATATAAATGGTTGTAATGAAAATGCTACTTTACTGGTCAACGATCCAGCTGCCTTAGTTGCAAGTCACGTGAGCGTCTCATCCTCGTGTGACTTAAATAATGGTTCTGCAATTGTCACTGTGTCAGGGGGCGCACAACCATATACCTATTTATGGGATGATCCAAATAACACAACTAATGATACGGTAATTGACCTATTTGCAAGAGACCCTTATTATGTTAGCATTACAGATGCCAATGGTTGTACAATAGTACACTCAGTAATTGTAAATAATGCACCTGGTGCAATAATCGACTCTCTCGATATTACCAATATAACATGTAATGGTTATGATGATGGTTCGGTAAATGTAATTTATAGTGGTGGCACAGCACCTTTGACTTTTGCCTGGGATGATGCTTTAGGTCAAACAACTACCACAGCAGTAGGTTTGGAGCCAGGAGCAATTGGTGTAACAATTACTGATGCTAATGGATGCCAAACCACAGGATATGGTGTAATTATTGAACCACCACCACTAGTAATTACTACATCATTGGATACAACCATCTGTGCTGGGGAATCAACAATTATTTGGGCTGTTGCTACAGGTGGGACCTTACCATATAGTTTGTATGGGTGGAACAACGGTTTAAATGGAGATCCAACACATATCGTCACGCCAGATACAACCACTATTTATAATGTATGGATACTTGACATCAACAATTGTCCAACCCAACCTGCTTCAATCACGGTAACAGTTAATCCACTTATCACCCTAAATGCACCAGATATCGATGTGTGCGAAGGAGAGGATGCCGTTATTACAGTATCGGCAAGCGGAGGAAATGGTGGACCTTACAATTATGTTTGGAATACAGGTTTCATAGGATCAACCTTAATCATATCTGGGTTAAATTCAGAGGATGACACAAGTTTTACAGTCACAGTATCAGATAATTGTTCCCCAGACACTACTGTTGTAGTTAACGTAACGGTACATCCTGGACCAGGAGTTCTGTTTACATCTGAAGGTGGTGGTTGTGAACCATACGTCTTTATTGCTTATTCTAGCAATCCGGATACAGTTCCGATTGTTAATTGGCTTTGGGATTTTGGAGATGGAACAACTTCAACAGAAGCTTACACTACAACTCATGAATATTCTGTTGGAGGTGTCTATGATGTCACACTTTATGTTACATCAGATAAAGGCTGTCTGGATTCAATTACAGACCTAGGCGCAGCAATTGTGTTCGCACTTCCAACTGCCAATTTTACTATAGTACAAAATGGTTCTGTTTTAAATCCACCAGTAACTTCCTTGTTTTCACCAGTAATTGATTTTATTAATACCTCGAGCAACAATGTGGATTCAGTAATTTGGGATTTTGGAGATCCATCAACGGGTATTAATAATACAAGCAACTTATATTATCCTAGCCACGAATTCTCTGACACAGGTACTTATACCATTACACTAACGACCTACACTCCAGAAGGCTGCTGGGACATTGTCTCACATGAGGTTACCATTGAAGGGGTCTATATCCTTTTTGCACCTAATGCATTTACGCCAAATGATGATGGAGATAATGAATATTTCATGCCTAGAGGAATGGGGGTTGAAGGGGATCAATTTGAATTGTATATTTATGACAGGTGGGGAGATCTAATTGCTGAAGTAACAGGGAATTTTAGCAATGACCCAACAATTGGATGGGATGGTAGAGCAAATAAAGGCCAACATCAAGCTCAGATCGATGTGTATGTTTGGCTAATTAAAACAGAAGACGTAAATGGGGTTAGACATGAATATGTTGGCCATGTCAGTTTAATTCGCTAATAATTTGTTTCCTTAATTAAAATTACCCAGGTTTTTCAGGATAGAAAAGGTCTTTTCAACATCCTTTTCAGAAACAAGAAATGTGAATTCATTTGTTGTAGAAATAACCTCAACCACATTTATGCCGGCCCAAGAAATTCGCTTAATTATAAAATAATAGACTCCTGTAATATCTGTTCCATCCTGCAATAGTTTAATTGTAACTACTGACAAATTTTTCAATTTGGTGACCAATTGCTCCCCGGCAAAGATCTTGTCTGTCTCCTTTGCTGCTGATGCACTTAACACTATGGTTGTTTCATAAATTCCATGAGAAAATATATAAAATACATTCCTCGTTTTGTTTACCATTTCGAGTAGTTGAATCTGCTTCTGTATTAAAGTTTCAGAATTATGGTATGTTGAATAAATAAGATTTGACCTTACAATGATATCTCCTGTATTATTAAATAATTTCCTGATCTTTAAATTGATTCTCGGATTAAAACGGGGGGTAAGTCGTTTTAGTGCCATGGTTATCGCTCCTGTCTGGACATTTCGGCCAATAATTCCATTAATTTCAGGTTGTAATGTTCTAGCCAAGGCACTTAAGTTAATGATGCCATCCTCTATGTTTTCTTCAAGAAAAGGTGTTCTGGAAATTATTTCTTCTACCGTTTTTTGTATTGTAGCCATATAGAAAGGTTTTATAATATGATAACAAAACTATAAATTTTGTTGTTTTTATAACAAATTATAATATTTTAATTAATTTATTGTATTATTTGACTATTTTAAACATTTATAATAAAAAATTTTAATATTTCAAACACCAGCCAACCCTAAAGAAAATAAAATCGTCTATAAAATAGAACCTTTTCACTTAATAATCAGTACGTAGATAATAATGGATATATTTATAGAATAGTTTATACTATAGTGGCAAGAATTTTCAACGATAAATTTATTTGCCCTGATTTTTTTATTTTTGATAGGATACTAATACTTTGATCAGTTTGAAGAAGCTTATTCACTTATTTTTATTAATTCATTTACTGATTACATTCAGTTCAAATGAATCTGAAGCTTCACATGTCATGGGGGCGGATATATATTATATCTGTACAGGCCCAAACACGTATACCTTCACTATGAATCTGTATCGTGATTGTGGAGGAGTTAACCTACCTAGTACAGTTTCATTGAGTTTTACCTCTCCTTCAAATTGTGGAGCCAATTTTTCTGCTTCATTATCTTTAGTGAACTCCGGTGGCACAGAAGTTTCCCAGGTCTGCCCCAATGATTTACCAAATACGAATTGTAACACTGGTGGCAATCTCCCAGGTACTGAGGTTTTTACTTATACAGGAACAGTTACATTTCCTGCTAGTTGTACTGATTGGACTTATTCTTACAATTTATGCTGTCGAAATGCACAAATAACAAATCTTGCAAGCCCCTCTAATCAAACATTTTATATAGATGGCATGGTTAATACAACCATATGTAACAGCTCACCTCAATATATATCCTTGCCAACTCCATACATTTGTGTAGGACAATCCTTTTGCTATTCTCTTGGGACAAGTGATCCTGAAAATGATTCTTTGGTTTTTTCCCTTGTTCAACCGTTAGATGGTCCAGCTCCCCCCACTCCAATACCTTATGTTGCCGGACATACAGTAAATGAACCCTTAACGTCTTCCGTTCCTTGGTCTTTCAATTCCACCACAGGTGAATTCTGTTTTACTCCTGATGTTATACAATATGGTGTTGTGAAAATTCGAGTTGATGAATATAGAAATGGCGTTCTCATCGGTATCTCATATAGGGAATTACAGATAATCGTGCAGTCTTGCACGAACCAGCAGCCTCAATTTTTGTCACCCCCTATAAGTAATGTAACAGGAGGGGTATTGGCTGATACAACAATTATTGAAGTATGTCCCGGGGACAATGTCAATTTTACTATTACAGCATCTGATCCAGATGGAAATGATATCACCATGAATTCCAACGCTGCAGTGGCTTTCCCAACGGCTAATTTCACCATATCTTGTGTATGCAATCCGGTTACCGGAACCTTTAGCTGGACACCGGACACAAGTGACATCGGCACTCATTTTCTAGCTATTAATATTCAAGATGATGGATGCCCCCTCCTGGGAACTCAATATTTAAATGTTACGATTATTGTATTAGAAGGAACTAATGCAGGACCTGATCAATATTATTATTGTATGGGAGGAAATCCTGTGCAATTAGGTGTTACAGGTGGTTCCATATTTAATTGGTCTCCATCCACTTCCTTAAGCTGTACTACCTGCCCAAACCCTACAGCATCGCCAAGCACTACAACAACCTATATAGTAACAAGCGACCTTTCTTCAACATGTAAAAATTCTGATACCGTTACCGTATTTGTGGTACCTGATATTGTTGTAATTGCGGGACCTGATGAAACCATCTGTCTTAATGGTTCAGCTCAGCTTAGTGCTGCTGCTAGCCCACCAGGACAAGGCCCTTTTACCTATTCATGGACGCCAGCTACGGGACTATCTGATCCCAATATCGCCAATCCGATTGCTGTTCCAAGTTCAACAACAACCTACACAGTTACTGTCACTTCGGCGGCAGGATGTTCAATGTCTGATGATGTGACAGTCACTATAAGTGGCATAGCCCCTATAGTAACAGCTACAAGTAATAGATCAATTGTGTGCCCTGGAGACACAACACAGCTTGACGCTTATGTAGGTGGCGGAAACTTTACTGTGTTGATTACCGAAATGGATCCGGGATCACCTGATATGATAGAAATACAGAATGTTTCTAATGGAACCGTTGATGTTACAGGGTGGAAAGTTGTTACCAGTAATAGTTATACCACCTGGGCAGCAAATATCATTGAACAAACATTAACTGGGTCCATGAATCCTGGTGATATAATGTTCTGGACAGATGCTGGAGTCAACTCTTGGGGTAACAACTTGTTTTTTAATGGGAATTCTCGCATGTGGACCTTATTATTGGATGCTTCTGGGAATGTAGCAGACTTTTTCTGTGCAGGATGGACTGCAGCGCAGGTATCTACTGGAGTGATAACTTGTTCTGCCGGGTCCTTTAATGTAGCAACCATGTGGAATGGAGCTGGAGCACCTATGTCTCCACCTTTATCAAATGGAACTAGCCAATCTAGAATAGGCAATAGCGATAATGATGATGCTAATGATTTTGCCGTAATACCTACCTCTATAAATGCCACAAATAGTGGTCTGGGCTTACCATTCCCAGGAGGGGGCTCAGGTTCTTATGCATACAGTTGGGTGCCCACTGCTGGACTTTCCAACCCAAATATTGTCAATCCCGTTGCTACTGTGAATGGAACTACAACTTACACTGTATCTGTAGTGGATCTTAATAATCCTTCTTGCTCCGGTTCTGCATTTGTAACGGTTACAGTTGACACATCTGAAAGTGTGATTGCAACACCGGATACAACTATCTGTTTGGGATCAACAGTGAACCTGCAGTTAAACGCTAATGTAAACGGCACGCCTCCTCCATCAGCCCTGACTTGTGGTGGATTAAATACCACATGTGTAAATACCAACCATACCGAAACAGTTGGTAATGGACCGTTTCCAACTGGAACTGCAACACCCTACGAAGGATTTTGGCATGATGGGAGAGTGCAATATATATATAATGCCGCTGATCTCATCGCTAACGGAATGGTCTCTGGAACTATCTCCTCAATGGCTTTCAATGTTGCTGCCAAAGGAAGTTGGCAACCATATAATAATTTTATTATTAAAATGAAATGTACTATACTCCCATGTTTTGTAGGTGCCACCTTTGAAACAGGACTAACAACGGTATATGGCCCAACTTCCTATTCAACTTCCCTAGGATGGAATACCCATAATCTTACAACAACTTTTGACTGGGATGGTATTTCAAATATTTTAGTAGAAGTCTGTTTTGACAATCAAAGTTATACACAGGATGATGATGTTTATTATACATCAGCTAGTTGTAAATCGGTTTTATATGACTATCAAGACAACAGCAATGGATGTTCATTGACAACTCCTGCTGGTTCAGGCTTTTTGCCAAATATACGTTTTACTATATGTGATGCTGGTCCGGGCGGCTTTATTTATTCCTGGTCTCCAAATACAGGGTTGAGTGATCCAACAATTCAAAATCCTGTAGCTACAGTATCGAATACATCTGAGTATGTGGTTACAGTAACAGGGGGTAACTGCACATTAACAGATACTGCCAGCATTACATTTATAAATTGCAGCTGTACCCCAGCAAATCCTTCA
>DTSC01000346.1:0-1861 GCA_012965625.1 Flavobacteriales bacterium
AAATGAAACAGAGGGCGAATTTAATTGCTGTGCATAGTACAAAGCTGAAATTTCGCATTGGCTCAATGCTCGGTTCCAGATTCCTATATCATCTAAAAAGCATTGAGTAAAATCAGGGGTTCCTATACCATTTAAATAGTTTCCTGCAAATGTCAAATTTTCTGTATTGTATACCAACGAACCTGTTTGAGCTTTTGTCTTAACCAAAATACCATTTATGTAATATCGCATTTGGGTACCGTCATACACCCCTACAAAAAAAAACCAATCATCTAATATCTCAGAAGAACCCCCATGGCCAGTCCAGGTGTATATTGTTGTTGTTCTTGTCCCCATTGCACTGTAACCAATCGAGTCATAACCATAATGACCACCAATTATTTGATAAGAACCATAATTTTGTGCTTGATTATGATTTTTATTAACAAATCTTGGAAAATTCGATGTTTCATTACTACTTAAATTGGCCCATCCTGATATGCTTATAGCATTCAACGGTTTTATTGATGGATCGTCAATAATTTCAATGTAATCATCCACCCCATCAAAATCATAAGCAGCGTTTGCATTACCAAACCGGTCCGTAGTTAAAGTCGCACCATTTACGGTTCCATCATTTCCATTTACACTCTCATCATTGGCATTGCCGTTAAAGGGCCACCAGCCCACCAGGCTGTCTGTAGGCACATAGCCGGGTACCTGCCCCAGGCAGTTAATGGAAATGAGCAGGGTAAAAAGCAGCAGCAGTTTTTTCATGTTTGCATGGTATGGGCTGCTTATAAATAAGACCGTTTTACCGCTTTGGATTTGTAGGTAAAGGGGTTGGGGGTCGTATAGCTGATGGTAAGCTCAGGACCTCCCTGTCCGCTATTGGCCTCACCCAGCTCAGAGGTGGTAATGTCATAGGAGAAGCCCAGCCTAAACTTGGAAAACTCAAACATCACAGAGGGAACCACCGCATCACCCACCCTGACATGGCAGCCCATAGCAAGGGCCATGCCCTGCACCAGGCCGGTATACTTGGATTCTTCCTGCAGCGACACGCGGAATAAGGCGCCCGCCAACAGCTCTGTTGAGGCACCCTGCATGGCAAAGAAACCCCCAGGCACTATGGCCAGGAAGGTGCCGGGGATGCCGATCTGCGCCGTGCCGTGGACCACCAGCTTGGAATGCAGGCGGTCGGGCTCATCAGCATAGAACTTTATCTGCGGCTGGTTCAAGTGGTGGTAAGCCACGCCTGCTGTTGCTTTTACCTGGTCGTTGCTCATAATATGGCTCTCCTTCGAGAAAAACCACCAAGCGAGCCCCATAGAGAAATTACCCATCATGGAAGGCTCCAGGTCAATGACCTCGCCAGAAGGGTTGGCAGGGTCGTAGACGCCGTTCACATACTGGCTCTCCCATTGCAAGTCACTGGGGTCAAGGCCTTTTTGCAGTATGCCGCCGCTAAGGCCCAGGCTCACCGACTGGTGCTGGTTCATGCTGATCACACCAGACAGGCTGAGCGTGACATCCGTAGTGCTGAAATTGTTGCTGCCCGCCATATCTCTATACGCCATGAGGCCTATACCCAGCGACGAGGACGACTTGGATAAGAAGCGCGTATCAAAGGAAACCGCATTGGTCACGAAAGGCACCTCCAGGCTGGACCACTGGCTGCGGTAGCTGGTGGACACGCGGTAGTCGCCGGTAAACAGTCCGGTAAGGCCGGGGTTGAGCAAAAGCGGTGCTTCGCTGTATTGAGAAAAATGCACATCCTGCGCAAGAAGGGCCTGCGACAGCAAGGCAGTAGCAAAAAGCAATTTTAATTTTTTCATTTAGGTAAAGACAAGATGGTTGTTCGTGGATAAACGAATGTAAG
>DTSC01000346.1:1871-4739 GCA_012965625.1 Flavobacteriales bacterium
CATTGAGAAAAATGCACATCCTGTGCAATAAGGGCCTGCGACAGCAGGGCTGTGGCAAAAAATAGTCGTAGTTTTTTCATTTCGATAAAGATTTAGATGGTTGTTTCTGGATAAACGAATGTACGTAAAAATAGTTACGTAAAAACGGACATCTATCAACTATCAGAAAAAAGGTATTTCCCAGATGGTGCAAAAGTGTCGAGCCCCCTACTCTTTCTTCCACGTAATAGCGAGCAGCAAAATGGAGAGTGCGCAGGCCCCCAGCATAAAGAGGAAAAAGCCGTTCCAGGAATAGGCGTCTATGATATAGCCCGCAGCCACATTGGCCAGCAGGGCAGTGCCCAGAAAATATCCGAAGAGGCCGGTAAGTCCGGCAGAAGTGCCCGCCGCATTCTTGGGGACAAGGTCCAGCGCATGCACGCCGATGAGCATCACCGGCCCATAGATAAAGAATCCGATAGTAATCAGGCAGATGGAATCAATCATGGGTTTACCAGCAGGGTTCTGCCAGTATACAATAATAGCAGCAGCAACGATGAGCATGTAGAGGATGCTTACCGGCGCACGTTTTCCTTTGAATACCGAGTCACTCAGCCAGCCACAGAGCAAGGTGCCGGGAATGCCGGCAAACTCGTAGAGGGAATAGGCCCAGCCGCTGGCTTTGAAATCAAAACCCTTTGCCTCCTGCAGGTACACCGGTGCCCAGTCGGAAATTCCGTAACGTACCAGGTACACAAAAGCGTTGGCCAGGGCGATGGTCCACAGCAGCCTGTTGGGGAAAATGTATTTGGTAAAGATCTCCCTGGCACCGTATTGCTTTTCCATGGATGCATCGTAGTCTTCGGGATAGTCGTTTTTCCATTCCTCAACGGAGGGCAGGCCCTCGGACTGCGGAGTAGCCCTCAGCAGGAGAAAGATAAGCCCGGCAACAGCCAAGGCCACCACACCGGGAAAATAGAATTTCGCATGCCAATCCACAAAGAGCTCCACACCCAGTATGGCAAGGGGTGCCATCAACCCACCGCCGATGTTATGCGCAACATTCCAGATCGCCATCTTGGTGCCGCGCTCCTTGATGGAAAACCAGTGCACCATGGTTCTCCCACTGGGCGGCCAGCCCATGCCCTGAAACCAGCCATTCAAAAACAGGAGCACCCCCATGATCCATACGGCCGAGGTGGCAAAGGGGATCCAGCCCATGGCAATCATCACAAGAGCTGACAGCAGCAGTCCCAGGGGCATAAAGTACCGTGCGTTGCTGCGGTCCGAAACGTTACCCATCAGCAGCTTGCTGAGTCCGTAGGCGATGGCCAGAAAGGAAAAGGCCAGGCCCAGCTGTCCTTTGGTAAAACCCTGCGCTATAAGGTCCGGCATGGCCAGGGCAAAGTTCTTCCTCACCAGGTAGTAGCCGGCATACCCCACAAAGATGCCCATAAAAACCTGCAGGCGCAGCCTTGTATATGTTTTGTCAATCTGCTCTTTGGGCAGCAGGGGTTTTTCCGGTGGATTTTGCAAAAAACGAAGCATCAACCAAAAGTAAGGATTATATACTTAAACCATTTAATTACCTGTGGCCCCTCTTTCTTTCTTCCCCATTCGCCATATATAAATTAGCGGTACCGGTAAAACGAGGAGCAAGCTTAGCAAAGACAAATGCCATCCCTGGGTAATAAAAGCACTTCCCAGCTCATCGATGCGGTGCTGGGGTGCTACCAGCCCACAGATGAACAGGCCCAGCCAGAAATAGGTATATAGCAGTATGTGCAGGTGGTATTTGAGTAATTCTGTCAGCTTTTTATACATAGTTTCTATATCTATAATTTATAGGTTGGGTCTTATCAGTGCAAATGCCAATACCGGTATGTCTATCAAGACAAGGGACCAGAGCACCAGCGTCTTTTTGAGCTCCGTCCATCCCTGCTGGTACTCCACCCATCGGAATTGAAAGGTAAAGATCAGCACAAAGACGAACCAGGAGATAAAATTGATGACCGGAATGCCAAACAGTCGTGTGGGGTATCGAACCCCCTCTGAAAAATAGGGTGCAAAAAATTGATACAGCCAGTTGTCGGGCGTAGTCATAAACACGGCTTCCGTAAAGTTATAGGGATCGACAACACCTGCTGTAACACTGTTGACGCCATCCGCTTCCGGCACCCAAATCCACCAGTTGTATACCGTAGCCAGGGGATCCATGACAAGGTCCAGGCCCAGGGCTATACTGGCATCCAGCAAGGCCAGGACCAGGATGGTCTTCAAAAAAGCCCCATCGAATAATTTCAGGTCTTGCTGCCGCATGCGATATCCATCAGCCTCATAGCGTTTTAGGGCTTTGCGCCCATACACCAGGCGGTTGGTCAATTCGATGATGATGTACACCAGGGCGATCCAGGAGGCGGGGTTGGCCACAGGCACAGCAAAAATATAGAAATGGAAGCCGGGGTACACGTAGGCCCCTGACAATACGCCGGCAGATTCGCAGCAGGCCGTTAGGAAAAAGCCGGCAGCAAATTCCCGCAGGGAACGCTTCCAGCCATGGCAGGCAATGGAATGTGCCAGGCAGATGAAGAAGAGGGAAAGCAAGCTGACCTCAAAGGCTGCTTTCATAAAAACGGCGGGTGACAGGCCCAGGTAATGGAATAGCTCTACAACCATGGCAGCAATTTTACATCTATATATTTTATGCTCAAGGAGAGGGTCATCATGTTAGCTGTTTGTTTATTTTACTAAGGTAAAGAAAATCCTTTTTATTTTAATTGTTGCGTGGTTTTTCCCTGATGAAAAACTAAGGAATTTTATTTTAATCCTACTATTCATTTCTTTTGCTTGATCAAAAGAAACGAACCAAAGAAAAATCAAGACTCCCAG
>DTSC01000346.1:4749-8128 GCA_012965625.1 Flavobacteriales bacterium
TTTGCAGAGGCTTAAAACCGCACGCCCATCACCAGGATATCATCCACCTGCTCGGTATCGCCTTTCCTCCGTAGGAGTCTCCGAAGGGAATTCCCTTTTCTCTTTAGGCCAAAAGTAATTTATTATATATACGCGTCTACCTTTTCCTGGGTAACTTCCCAGTCTTTCATCAATATATCGAGCTGGGCTCGTTTTTTTTCATATTCTTCAAAAAAGCCCTTCTCCTTGGATAGTTCCTTAAACTGTACTGGGTCTGCCAATTTAGCATCCAGGTCTTTTAGATTGTTCTCCAGCTCCTCAACCTCTTTTTCCAGCCTGTTCAGGCGATTCTTTGCCTTTTTAAAATCCTTGTCCTTCTGCTTTCGTTCCTGGTAAGCTGCCTTGTTAACAGAAGGGGCCTTCGCTTTCTTCGCCTTTTGTTTTTCAGCACCCAGCTCCAGCTCTTTAAATCCATCAAGTTTATGTTGGGCCAGAAACGCATTGATGTCACCAAAGTGCTCTTTTATGCCCTTCTCCCTGAAATTGTAAACCTTATCCGTCAGCCCTTGCAAGAAGTCCCTGTCGTGCGACACGATAATCAGCGAACCATCAAAGCCTGCGAGGGCCTTTTTCAATATTTCACGGCTCATCATATCAAGGTGGTTGGTAGGCTCATCCATTACCAACATGTTAACTGGCTGCAGAAGCATCTTGCAGAGCGCCACCCTTGCCCGCTCCCCTCCGGAGAGCACCTTGATCTTTTTTTCTACAGTATCACCGCTGAACAGGAAGGATCCAAGGATGTCACGCACCCTTTTAAAGGTATGTTCATTAGCAGCATCTTCTATGGTTTTAAGCACGGTCTTATTTTCATCCATCAGGTCCGACTGGTTCTGTGCATAATAGCCTACAGAGACCAGGTGCCCATGTTCTACAGTGCCAAGGTGATCCAGCTCACCAACGAGGATCTTTGCCAGGGTGGTTTTACCCTCTCCGTTCTTGCCCACAAAGGCAATCTTTTCCCCACGCTGCATTTCCAGGTCAATGCCTTTTAAAACCTCCAGATTCCCATAGCTCTTACTAATGTCTCTTGCCTTTATCGTTACTTTTCCAGAATGAGGTGCCGGGGGAAAGCGAAAATGCATGCTGGAAAGGTCGTCCTGATCCACACCTATCCGCTCCAGCTTATCCAGCTTTTTGATAAGGGTTTGTGCAAAGGCGGCCTTGTTCTTTTTGTACCTGAACTTATTGATCAGTTCTTTGGTATGCTGGATGTGCTTGTCCTGATTCCTTTTGGCCTGCTCCTGCTTTTCCTGGCGTTCCTTTCTCAATTCAACGTACTTGGAATAAGAGGCCTTGTAGTCATGGGCTTTACCCAGCAGCAATTCAATAGTTCGGTTGGTTACTGTATCCAAAAAGACCCTGTCATGAGATACCAGCACCACGGCACCTGGGTATTGCTTGAGCCAGCTCTCCAGCCACATGATGGACTCAATATCCAGGTGGTTGGTGGGCTCATCTAACAATAATACATCAGGCTTCTGTAACAGGATCTTGGCGAGCTCAAGCCGCATCCTCCAGCCTCCGGAGAATTCGTGCGTAGGGCGGTCAAAATCCTCCTGCAGAAATCCCAGTCCCAACAGCACCTGGCCAATTTGGGAAGCAACAGCATACCCACCCAAGAGTTGAAATTGTTCGTCCAGCTCATTGAATTCAGAGATCAGTTCAAGATAGTTTTCGCTCTCATAATCGGTACGTTCTGCCATCTGCACATTGACCTCTGCAATATTTTTTTCAAGGATCTTTAAATCAGCAAATGCTGTTTCAGCCTCCTCCATAACCGTGCGTCCCTCTTCAAAATCCAGGTCCTGCTGCAGGTATCCGATGCTGATCTTGTTTGGGGTGGCCAGGTCGCCCGTATTTGGGCGATGCTCACCTGCCAGTATCTTTAGCAAAGTAGATTTCCCTGCACCATTCTTTCCTACAAGCCCAATGCGATCGCCTTGGTTGACCATAAAGGAAACTTCGTCAAAAAGTTCCTGGCCTCCAAAATAAACGGATATGTTGTTGACTAAAATCAAGGTGGCAAAGGTACGATTTCCGATAGTGCCTTTAATAAGAAAACCGCATGCCCTTTCACCAGGATGTCATCTACTTGGTCGGTGCTGCTTTTCCTCCTTAGGAGGGACCAAGGGGAGCCAAAGGCAGAGAGAGGTTATGAAGGTGAAGCGTCGCAGAGTCAATTATACTAAAAGCCATGTGTATTTGGGAATAGACACTATCTTTCAAACTGTATCCTTTTCTCTACAGAACCATCGGAATATATAAAAAATAATAGTTTGTTGGGTGTAGGATAGGTGGTTCTGCCAAGCATATCTGTTATTAGTAAAAGTTGCTTGTCGGTGGTTGCCATTTCGTTTAAGCCTGATGTAACTGATGTATTAATGTTCTGGCATATAAAATCACTGCCACAGCTATCTGCTATTGTAAGGCAAACATTGTATATGCCAGATAGAGCATAGGTATAGCTTGGGGCTTGTTGTGTGGAGGAACCGCTACCATCCCCAAAATCCCATGAATATGTTGCGTTACCAGAGACGATACTTGAATTGGCAAATGTTACATCCAAACCACTGGCGCTATAAGAAAAACCGGCTGTAGGTGACGGGCACCCTGAAGAATCTATAACAATTACCGATTGGCAGATAGAATCGCTGCCACAGCTGTCTGCTATTGTAAGGCAAACATTATATGTTCCAGATGTAGCATAGGTATAGCTTGGGTCTTGTTGTGTGGAGGACTTACTACCATCCCCAAAATCCCATGAATATGTTGTGTTACCTGTGACGGCACTCGAATTGGTAAATGTTACGTTCAAACCACTGGCGGCATAAGAAAAACCGGCTGTAGGTAGCGGACATCCTGTGACGAGCTCTGCTAGCTTTCCTATATTGGAGCGGGAAGAGTGGTAAAATGTCGCTTTTTTGCTACTGGTACAACCAAAGGGGTGTACCACCTCAACCATATATCTTGTATTAACTGAAGGAAATACTGGATCTTCATAAATGAACAAGCTGTCTGAGCTGAGGACAGAATCCAATACCTGCCAATTATTTGTACCGTAGTCATCACGCAGTATGCGGTAGGTGGAAAATGAGAACCCAATATACTGATTCCATTTAAATTGAACTGATGGAATCGCAGTTTGCATCACCAATCCAATGGTCTCGTGATAATCACTCAAGTCACTCTCATTTCCACAGGTATCAATTACAGATAATTTATACCTGTAAGAATTGGTGCCAGGGTTAATATCCTGGGCAGTATCAATAAAGGTGCTCAAATCACTATAGCTAACACTAGCTATATGGGTAAAACCACCTATCATATCCCTATATAT
>DTSC01000347.1 GCA_012965625.1 Flavobacteriales bacterium
TGATTCGTTGACAAATCCAAATGTAGAATAAAGAATAAAGGATACAAATATAATTAAGCCAAATATAAAGACGGTAATATGGACAAACAAATATGCAAGCAATCCCCAAACAGCAGAATAATGAGAATGCTGAACTTAGATAGTGTAAAGATTTCAAAACTAATTGTCTTTATTGGTATAATAATGGCTGCAGGTTTCCTGAGGCTTTATTTGTTTGAAAACATCAACCATCAGCTTGCTTATATGTATTATGAAAATGATATTTCATATGTAACAGAAGGACTTTCTTTTATCGATAACTATTCTTATGATACCCTTATGGATGTCAAATGGGTTCTTACAATTTTCTTTACAATTGCCTATCTAAGTCTAACACTAGGGATTATTAATATCCTGTTCAGCAACAGACAGTTTATGCATATTACCGTCTTTATATTTGGCTTAATTATATTTGTATCCTTTATTCTTTATTCTACATTTGGATTTGTCAACGAATCAGCTTTGGGATACAGGCTTGCAAGGTTTTGCATGGGTGTAGTTCAGTCACCTCTGCCATTAATGATATTGATACCTGCTTTTAAACTCGTGGACAATAAATGATCTGCTGGGCTATCATTAATCAATCATTTTTTTATTTTTACGGCAATATTTACCATAATAATAAATGAGAAAAAATGAAAAAGGAAGTAATCGTTTTTGACCTTATTGAAAAAGAGTACCATCGACAGAAGGATGGTGTTGAGCTCATAGCCTCTGAAAATTTTGCAAGTGATCAGGTAATTGCTGCAATGGGCACCTGTCTTACTAATAAATATGCGGAAGGCTTGCCAAGAAAAAGATATTATGGAGGCTGTGATGTTGTAGATGAGATCGAGCAATTAGCCATAGACCGAGCTAAAGAACTCTTTGGAGCTGAATGGGTGAATGTGCAACCACATTCGGGAGCCCAAGCAAATGCAGCTGTAATGCTTGCAGTACTAAAGCCTGGAGATAAAATTCTCGGCTTTAACTTATCTCACGGCGGACACCTAACCCATGGTTCTCCGGTAAATTTTTCAGGCAAATTATATAAGCCTGTTTTCTATAATGTAAAGAAGGAAACTGGAATTATTGATTATGAAAAACTTGCAGAAACTGCTGCCTCTGAAAAACCAAAATTAATTATTGCTGGCGCTTCAGCCTATTCCAGAGACTGGGATTATGAAGCTATGAGAACAATTGCTGACAAGGAAGGTGCATTACTTATGGCAGATATCGCGCACCCAGCAGGATTGATTGCCAGCAAATTACTCAATGACCCACTACCCCATTGTCATATTATAACAACGACGACCCACAAGACCTTAAGAGGACCCCGGGGAGGAATGATCATGATGGGACAGAACTTCGAAAACCCCTGGGGGTTAACGACACCAAAAGGCAAAACAAGAATGATGTCAGCCATCCTTGACTCTGGTGTATTTCCGGGAACGCAGGGTGGGCCTTTAGAGCATGTTATAGCAGCAAAAGCTATAGCATTTGGCGAGGCCTTAACAGATGGTTTTAAATCTTATTGCAAACAAGTCAAGATCAATGCTAACACCATGGCAGATGCTTTTGTAAATAAAGGATATCAGGTGATTTCTAATGGGACAGATAACCATTGCATGCTTATAGATATGAGATCAAAAGGGTTAACAGGAAAACAGGCTGAAGAAGCACTGGTAAAGGCAGACATCACTTTAAATAAAAATATGGTTCCGTTTGACGACCAATCTCCTTTTGTTACATCAGGAATACGAATAGGAACACCCGCTATTACAACAAGAGGCCTTAAAGAAGAACATATACTTCAAATTGTAGCTATGATTGATAATGTCCTGATCAACCATGAGAATCCGGAGATCGCTGATTCTGTAAGATCGGAAGTAAATAAACTAATGAAACCTTTTCCTCTTTATTCAGAGGAATGGTAAGTTTTGTTTAATCTCTTAGGAAAAGATTTACGAATATCAGCCTTAAATAGATTTTAATTTTTCAAGGTTATAGAACTAGAAGCAATCTATTATTTCCATAAACTCTTAGGTTGATAAGAATCAGCTTATCAAAAATGAGGATCATATTTTTCTTTTTTTTAACTTTACCTTTAAAACGATTTAGTATCTTAAAATGAATAAAAAGGAGATAGAGAAGGAGAATAAAGAGATTCTTAATCGCTATCGTGGCTTGTTAAGAGACTGTAACCGCCGTTATCTCAGTAGTAAGCAGAAGAAAACGATAAGAAAAGCATTTGACATTGCTTTGGATGCGCATAAGGAGATGCGCAGAAAATCTGGGGAACCATATATATATCATCCTATTGCTGTAGCGCGGATAACTGCTGCTGAAATTGGGCTCGGTGCAACTTCAGTTGTATGTGCACTACTTCATGACGTTGTAGAGGATACTGAAATGACCCTTGATGATATCCAGTTGCTTTTTGGGAAAAAGGTAAGAGCTATCATTGACGGCCTTACAAAAATTTCAGATGTCTTTGATCATACTTCGTCCCTTCAAGCTGAAAATTTCCGTAAAATGTTGCTAACGCTTTCTGAGGATATCAGGGTAATCCTTATCAAGCTTGCTGATCGCTTGCATAATATGAGGACCCTGGAGGTAATGCCCAAACAAAAACAGCTTAAAATAGCATCAGAAACATTATATCTCTTTGCACCCCTGGCGCATAGATTGGGATTATACACCATTAAATCAGAGCTTGAAGACTTGGGACTAAAATATACTGAGCCCAAAATTTATAAAACAATACAAAAAAAACTTACAGACTCTAAAATAGAGCGCTCTAGATTTATCTATCGTTTTGCAAGCCCAATAAAGCAATCACTCAGTGGCCAAGGAATTAAATTTAAAATATTGGGGCGAACAAAATCTATACATTCCATATGGAATAAAATGTTAAAAAAAGATGTTGGTTTTGAAGAGGTCTATGACTTGTTTGCCATTAGAGTTATCTTGGAATCTAAGCCAAGTGATGAAAAAGCAGATTGCTGGCGTGCTTATTCTATTGTAACCGATTATTACAAGCCTAATCCAGATAGATTAAGAGACTGGGTATCAACCCCTAAATCAAATGGCTATGAATCTTTACACACTACTGTGATGGGGCCAAAAGGGAAATGGGTAGAAGTTCAGGTTCGCTCAAAACGGATGGATGAGATTGCAGAGAAGGGATATGCAGCACATTGGAAATATAAGGAAACTGCTTCTGAAAGCACTCTGGATCAATGGATAAAGAAAATAAGGGATATGCTTGAAAATCCAGAACCAGATGCTTTAGACTTTATAGATGAATTTAAATTAAACCTATTTTCTGATGAAATTTTTGTTTTTACCCCCAATGGTGAACTTAAGACCTTGCCTTCAGGGGCAACAGCACTTGATTTTGCATATGAGATCCATACAGAAATTGGCCATACTTGCATTGGAACCAAAGTGAACAATAAGCTGGTTGCACTAAGTCATCAACTTAAAAGTGGTGATCAAGTAGAGATCATAACCTCAAAAAAGAACAAGCCACAAAAAGACAGGCTAAACTTTGTGATTACTGCCAGGGCAAAATCTAAAATCAAAGGTTCTATAAGGTCACAGCAAAAAGAGGCTGCAAGTGAAGGAAAGGAAATCTTTGAAAGGAAGCTTAAACGTTATAAGATCACCGCAAACACCGATAACCTGAATAAAATACTGGCATTCTATGGCCTAAATGATGGACAAGATTTCTATTATAGAATAGCGAAGGATAACATTGATTTGACAAAGCTAAAGGAATTTACCAAAGACCGTGGCAAAATCAAAAAATCTCCGGTTAAACAAGAAAAGGGAAAAACACTTGAGGAGTTAGTACGACAAACTCGAGGCAAAAAAGACACATTGGTGATTGGAGATGAGTTACAGAAAATTGATTATAAGTTATCAAAATGCTGTAACCCAATATCCGGTGATGATGTATTTGGTTTTATTACTATCAATGAGGGTATCAAAATTCATCGGGTAAATTGTCCCAATGCAATACAGCTTATGTCTAATTATGCTTACAGAATTGTTAAAGCTAGGTGGACAAGCCAGGAATTGATTGCATTCTTAGCTGGCCTAAAGCTAACGGGAATTGATGATTTAGGATTGGTTAGCAACGTAACCAAGATTATCTCAAAAGATTTGAATGTTAACATGAGATCAATTGGCTTTGATAGTAAAGATGGAATTTTTGAAGGAACCATTATGCTTTATGTTCATGATACTGACCATCTTACGAATTTGATCAATAAGATTTTGAAAGTTAAGGGGATTTCTACTGTTGATCGGATCCATTAAGCTATTAATTTATTCGTATCTAGTTTTAGTCTTTTTCTTTAACTAATTTAGCCTCTCAAACCCTTTCATGTCTGCAATGTCAAATACGAATCAAATTGATGATGTAAAAAAACTGTTTTCAGACTACCTTGTAAATAATGGGCATCGTCAAACTCCAGAGCGGATTTCAATTTTGAGTGAAATTTATGACCAGGATAATCATTTTAGCGTGGAATTACTCTATATCATAATGAAAAACAGGAACCTAAGTATTTCCAGAGCAACAATTTATAATACAATTGAATTGCTAATAGATTGCGGATTGATCATCAAGCATCAATTTGGCAAGAATATTGCTCAATATGAAAAGTCGTACGCTTACAAACAACATGATCATTTAATATGTATGGATTGCGGCAAAGTGTTTGAGTTTTGTGATCCTAGAATTCATCAAATTCAAAAGACAACTGAAGAAATGAATAACTTAAAAATTGTAAAACACTCGCTAAACTTTTATGGCAAATGCAATACCTTAGAAGAAAATAAATCATGCAAATACATAATAAGTAATAAAGTTTAATTAATAGTTTTAAGAATTAATCTATCTTTATACTGTAGTAAATAATCAATAAATTTAGAATGGATTTTGAATTTAAAATAGAACCTAAAGAACAATACAATTTTATTCATTTTGGTGGAGATCTGATTGAAGCTAATCAGACGAATGATTTGTTAGCACAAGTTGATGAGCATATCAATGAATCCAGAATCAACTTTATTATTGATCTTCATTCAATTGAATATATGAATAGTACTGGATTGAATATCTTAATTAATATTCTAACAAAATCAAGAAATGCTGGTGGAGAAACTGTTATTGCCAATATCCCTGAAAAAGTAAAGCAGCTAATGATCATCACCAAGCTTAACACGGTCTTTACAGTTGCAGACACTGTACAAGAGGCCATTGACCTATTGAAAAAGGAAGAATCATGGCTGTAGATGTATTGCTTGGCCTTCAGTGGGGAGATGAAGGCAAAGGAAAGATTGTTGATGTAATCACTCCTAAATATGATATTATAGCCCGTTTTCAAGGGGGCCCAAATGCTGGCCATACGCTGGTATTTGATGATATTAACCATGTAACTCATACGATTCCTTCAGGTATCTTTAATGACAAATGCCTAAACCTTGTAGGTAACGGTGTTGTTATAGACCCTGTCATTTTCAAGAGGGAATTAGATGAATTAAAACAGTTTAAGATCGATATCTATTCTAATCTTGTTTTGTCTAAAAAAGCTCATCTTATATTGCCTACTCACAGGCTCTTAGACGCAGCTTCAGAAAAAGCAAAGGGAAAAGATAAAATTGGTTCCACCCTAAAAGGAATTGGCCCTACCTATATGGACAAAACCGGTCGCAATGGATTAAGGATTGGTGATACCCTACAACCTGATTTTAAAGAGCAATACGACAGGCTAGTCAGGAAACATGCTCAGATACTCAAATACTACAAGTATGAATACGACCTCAGCGAGATGGAAGCTGAATGGTTTGAAGCCATTGAAGTTCTGAAGACCCTAAGGATGGTTGACAGTGAACACCTGATCAACGATGCCATGAAAGAAGGTAAATCTATTTTGGCTGAAGGGGCTCAAGGAACCTTGCTGGATATTGACTTCGGATCTTACCCTTTTGTCACTTCATCTAATACTGTTTGTGCCGGAGCCTGTACAGGACTTGGCATTGCACCCAATACCATTGGAGAGGTAATAGGTATCTTTAAAGCGTATTGCACACGGGTTGGTAGCGGTCCTTTCCCAACTGAGCTGACAGATGAAACTGGAAAAAGAATGCAAAAAGCAGGAAATGAGTTTGGTGCTACAACTGGACGGCCTAGGAGATGTGGGTGGATAGACCTGCCTGCTTTGAAGTACGCTATTATGATTAATGGAGCTACTCAGCTGATAATGACCAAAGCTGATGTGCTTTCCCATTTTGAAACCATTAAGGTCTGCACGCATTACCTTTATAAGGGGCGGGAGATTGACCATTTTCCTTATCAGCTTCCGGAAGACCTTACCCCTATTTATAAAGAGTTTAAAGCTTGGGAGATTGACCTTTCAAAATTGGATTCAATGGAACAAATTCCTGATGAGTTGGCCGATTATATTAATTATCTCGAGGCTGAATTGGCAGTTCCAATAACAATGGTTTCTGTAGGCCCTGACCGTAAAGAGATCATTTACAGGGAGACTGTGGGTTCAATAAGTTAAAAGATCACTATAACTGATTTATCAGTTGATCAAATAAAAGCATAAGCCTTTTAGTGTTTTCACCAACACAGCCATTACCAATAGGGTGAGAATCAATGTTAACTACAGGAATGATCTTCTTGGTGGATCCACTTATAAAAGCCTCATCTGCTGAAGACAGTTCATCAAGCAATAATTTACGCTCTTCTACTTTAAAATCACTTGCTGCCAATTTCAGTATCTGCTCACGAGTTATCCCTTTAAGGACATTTTCCTTGGCTGTTACTAAAACATCATCTTTAAAGATGAAAAAATTATTCCTCGGAACTTCCAGCACTTCATCTTTATAAAAGTAGAGAATATCGTAAACATTGTATTGCTTCTTAATAGGTTCGTGCTTTATGGCATTTAAATACTGGGTTGACTTTACCGTAGGAACTTCACGCTGGTATTCAAATGTCTTTAGATGGACACCTTCTCGATAAAGTTCTTCAGGATAATCAGGAAGTTTTTCAATAGCAATAAAGAAATTTGGTTCCGCAATAGACATCCCATTTTTGCTGTTACCACCTGTAAGCACCAAACGAATCCCAGCGGTAGGCTTATTGGTTTTTTCTATCAATTGCTCAATAATATCTTTGATATTTTGGTCAGTATAATTAAAGGGCAGCCTTAGCTCTTTGGCAGAATTCCTAAACCTTTTCAAATGTTGAGCCAACATAAACGGCTTACCGTTATTTACACGGAAATAATCAAAAACAGCATATGACCTTAATAGCCCGAGGTCAGAGATATGAACAAAGGCCTGTTCTGAAGGAATGATCTTACCATTAATAAAACAATAATATTCTCCTTTCATCTCTCAATAATTCTAAAAGCGTTTCCTATATTCTCAATGATATCGCCAGCAATCATCCCCTGCTCTCCTACTTCTCCAGCTACTATGTCACCGGCTAATCCATGAATGTACACAGCGATGATTGAAGCATCTAGCGGTTGATATCCCTGTGCCAACAATCCGGTAATTAACCCAGTAAGAACGTCTCCACTACCTGCAGTTGCCATGCCAGGGTTTCCTGTGCTGTTGAAATAACAATGGCCATCTGGTATAGAGATAGATGTATGCTTTCCTTTAAGAACTACAACCACTTTATGCTCTTTTGAGAATTTCAACTGCTTAACCATCCTTTCATACCCACTTTCGCTTTTGCCTACTAGTCGATCAAATTCTCCTGGATGTGGGGTAAGAACAGAATTTTCTGGAACATATTTTAAAAGTGATTTGTCTTTAGCCATTAGATTGATTCCGTCAGCATCAATGACCAAAGACCCTTTTGCAGCTATAAGGACTGCTTTTAGAAGCAGCAGTGTTCTTGGATGCTGCCCAATGCCAGGTCCAATTCCATAAGATGTATACTTCTCAAGTTCAACTTGTCCTGACAGGAAATTTACTTCATCACCTGTCATGACCATGACTTCCGGAACTGAGCTCTGCATGATCTCATAACCACAAACAGGG
>DTSC01000348.1 GCA_012965625.1 Flavobacteriales bacterium
TGTCTATATCTAAAATAGTTAAAAGTAAACCAAAGTCAGAATTCATACTTTTTTTACTATATTTAACTTTAAATTGAGAATTTAGCACGGTATAAATGGCATCTTTAGTGCTGGTTTTTCCTACTGAGCCAGTAACAGCAATAATTTTACCTTTAAATCTTTTGATTCGTTTTTTTGCCAGTCTTTTTAAAATAAAAAGAACAAGCTTCTTTAAAAATTTTTTCATATTAAAACGGCTTAAGCCCGAGAAACATTAACACAATAAGCTTAAAAAATCGAGCAGAAAGCAAAAAAGAAGAGCAAAAAACTTGCAAAATAAAAGCAAAACGCTAAATTGGTAAAAACTTAAGCAACAATATGACAAAAAAAATATTAATCAGTGCCTTAATTACATTAACAATTTTTGCCACAGCTTGCACAGAAGAGACAAACAGTAATGACACACAGTTCTTTATACACAGCGATGAAGTACCCGCATATACTAAAACTGAAACCACAGAAAATAACACTTTAACCATAAACAATATGGAAACAGCAGTAGAAACAACAATGCAAATAGAACCTCAAACAGGAGACACAATTGCATTAATGAAAACAAACATGGGGGAAATAAAAATTCTGATTTATACAGATTTAGCACCAGAAACAGCAACAAATTTTATAGAACACGCTGAAGCAGAGAGGTATGATGAAGTAATTTTTCACAGGGTGATAGAGGATTTTATGATCCAAACAGGAGATTTTGAAAATATGAATGGTACAGGAGGATATAGTTACAAAGGGGCAGGAACATACCTAGATGATGAATTTGGAGAAGGTTTAACACATCTAAAAGGTGTTTTATCTATGGCAAATTCCGGTCCAAACACAGGAGGTAGTCAATTTTTCATAGTGCAAAACGCTGACGGTACAGATTTTCTTGATGGAAAACATGCTGTTTTCGGCATTGTTTACGAAGGCCTAGGTGTTGTAGACGACATTGCGGCAGTGGAAACAGCATCAGATAAGCCAGTAGAAGATGTTGTGATTGAAAGTATAGAAATATCAACATACTAATGGTTCAAGCAAAACTTAGAATAACCGGTGTAGTTCAAGGTGTTTTTTATAGAGATAGCGCAAGAGACATTGCGAACAAACTCAACTTAAAAGGCTATGCCAAAAACATGGCCGATGGTAGCGTAGAATCCGTGGTTGTGGGAGAGAAAGAGAAGATAGAAGAATATGCAAGATGGTGTGAAGAAGGGCCTGCTTCTGCCCAGGTAGAATTGGTTGAACTCGAATGGTTTAATGAAGTAGAAAATTTTGAAGGGTTTGAAGCTTATTAATATTAAAGCTCACAAGTTTGAAGCATAAGTGATTTTACAGTGTTCATTCCATCTTTGTTTTTTGTTGTGTCATGTTTAGAATAAAGCAAAGCTTCATCATAAATATCTAGATTAGAAATTGTCGGAAACTTATCAAGACTCCAAAGACCACAAAGAAAATCATCTAAAAAAGTACCAGAAGCAGTTTTACAATATCCCTGCTTCAAAGTAATAGATTTAGCACTAATAGGAGATATTTCATCGCCGTTTGTGGCGGTATAGCCACCAAGCCAAAGAAGCACATTTTTAAAGGCAGGGCTATCATCTTTTCCACCAAGGACAATACTTATATCAATTTCAGGAAAATCACGATCCGTAGCTGAAACAAAAAAACTATCTTCTAGCATTGCATCATCCATTTCGCCCAACAGACAGTAGTTGTAGCTACAGCTGTTTTCATTATTTCCTTTAGTGTGAGCACAGGAAATTGATACAGTAGCAGGGCTGTTAGCTGTTTTTGAGCTTAGGTCAAAATACTCTTCTGGGCGAGGCCCCAAAAGTCCATCATCAATTAGGCATATCCATGGCATATAAGCAGAAACAGGCCCACCATCAAAGACAATAGTATCAAAAAGATTTTCTGCTCCTAAACGGGTTAATGCTCCAATAAGCCTTCCACTTCCAGAAGAATGGGCATGAGCACAAACTGTTCTATCTCTACTGTTTTGATAAGCCCAGTCATAAACTGCCCTAGACCGTGAAGCTGAACCCAAAAAACTAGCTTCATTCAAGTTTCTAAACCAGGCAGTCCCTTTCTTGTATGTTTTCACCCAAGCAGCTAAACCATCAGGATCTGCAGTGTTTTTAGGAAGACTAGGAA
>DTSC01000349.1 GCA_012965625.1 Flavobacteriales bacterium
CATATAGGACATGGAGCAATCGTTCATGGAGCCACCGTTGGAGAAAATTCACTTATTGGAATGAATGCAGTATTAATGGACAACGTTAAAATCGGAAAGAACTGCATTGTAGGTGCACTTGCCTTTTTGCCAGAAGGAATGGAGATTCCAGACAGAAAAGTGGTTGTGGGTAATCCTGCCAAGATTTTGAAGGATGTTAGTGATGAGATGATCAATTGGAAGACTGAAGGCACAAAACTTTATCAGGCTTTACCTAAAGAGCTCCACAATCATTTAGTGCCTTGTGAACCGCTGAGGGAAGAACCAGAAAATTCTTCTATTCCTACAGGCGACTATAAAACGTGGAAACAATCAAAACCAAAAGACAATGAATAAAATATTTGCTTGCACACTTTTCCTAATTGGATCCTGCTTTACAGCAAATGCCCAGACTTACAGCTTTGTTCATGATTCTGTGAGTCGATCCTATATTGTGCATTTGCCACCCTCCTACACTCCTTGCAACACATACCCTTTGGTGATCAATATGCACGGCTATGGATCTGCCGCTGCTCAGGAACAATTTTATACTGAGATGGATGCTGTGGCAGATACGGCAAATTTCATTGTAGTTTACCCAAACGGTGTTGCCAATTCGTGGAATTCCGGTCAAACATGGTCATACAATCAGGGAATTGATGATGTTAGTTTTATTTCTGCCTTAATAGACACAATTGCTGCCAATTACAGTATTGACACAACAATGGTTTACGCTTGTGGCATGTCAAATGGCGGTTACATGAGCTACCGGCTCGCTTGTGAATTGGAAAATAAAATTGCTGCCATTGCTTCGGTAACAGGAGTGATGTCAGACAGCATTTACAACAATTGTCAAACAGACCGACCTGTACCTATCCTGCACATGCATGGCACAGCAGACCCTACAGTGGCTTACAACGGAACCCCAGGAAACACCGCTGTAGAAACAGGTATTGATTGGTGGGTGCAAAACAATAATTGTCCAGGTACACCAACCATTACAAATATACCGGATCTTAGCATGACTGACGGTTGTACTGTTGATAAATACTTTTACGGACCATGTGATTTTGCAAGTGAAGTTGTTTTATTCAAAATTATAGGGGGAGAGCACACCTGGCCTGGAGTTTCCATTATCATTGGAGTAACAAACCAGGATATAGACGGAAGCGGAGAAATATGGAAATTTTTCAGGCGTCATCAGATGCCAAATACAACAATCCCACTTTCTCCAGCTGCCTCATTTTCCTGGATAGATAATGGAGGAGGATTTGCGACATTCACAGACCTATCAACCAATATGCCAACTTGCTGGACTTGGGATTTTGGTGATGGAAATACGGCCACTACTCAGAATCCAACTAATAACTACTTTGTAAAGGACAGCACGTATACTGTTTGTCTAACTGCCACCAATTCGGTAGGCAGTGACATCAATTGCAATTCAGTTTATATAGCTGATACCAATCTTTCCCCTGTAGCCTTATTTTCCTGGATAGATAATGGAGGAGGATTTACGACATTCACAGACTTATCAACCAATATGCCAACTTTCTGGACTTGGGATTTTGGTGATGGAAATACGTCCACTACTCAGAATCCAACTAATAACTACTTTGTAAAGGACAGCACGTATAATGTTTGTCTGACTGCCACCAATTCGGTAGGCAGCGACAGCTATTGCGATTCCGTTTTTGCAGCTGATACAATTATTGTTTTGCCTGTAATCGAATCAGCTACAAATACGCTTACCATTGCTTTTATCCCTAATCCTGTATCATATACCACCACAATCCATTTGGCAAATGATGTTGGAATATATGGAATTGACTTACTCTTGTTCAATGCTATGGGACAAGAGGTATTACGGAAATATGTAAAAAGCAATTCTAATGGATATTTCGTAATAAACCTTCAGAGTTTGAGAAAAGGTATCTATTTCTATTACCTTAAAGAAAAGGGCTCAAACAGGATGGGAACAGGCAAACTTGTTGTTGAATAGAAAAGGACCTTGATTTTTATAGACCCAACAAACCATTGCAAATAATTATCTTTTAATCAGGAAAAGCGTATATGGGAATTAACATTTCAACCTTTATTTTCAATACCAGAATTTACACATCCAATTTATAGGAGCATCAGAACGTAAATCCTTGAAGTTCTAA
>DTSC01000350.1 GCA_012965625.1 Flavobacteriales bacterium
AAACATTTACAGGATTGTCTCCTATTGCTACAAATCCACCATATTCTGTGGCGCTTGAAGACTTCATGTACCAAGTGATCTTATCTGGTGTACTTGGGTTGAATGTATGACTAAGCCCATCTAAATGACTTCCCACTCCTCCAATGAACTCTAACGCAAATGTGCCGTCATAAGGGTTGTTTGTTGTTAGCTGCTTTGTATAAGAACCACCTTCATCAACCCACGTGCTAATATTGCCACTCTCAAAACCGTCATAAAATATACCATTGGAACAACCGTCTGTGGAGAGTTGCACACTGTCTCCAAGGCAAATAGTGTCTTCAGCTACAGTTATATTAATATTATTAGATCCCTTTACCTCAACAAAAACACTATCACTGGGAGCACATCCCGCAGGTGAAGTAACAGTATAGGTTATATCAGCTGTTGGTCCTGCAACGGGATTGGAACAATTGGTACAGCTTAATCCGGTAGAAGGGCTCCAGGTATAGAATATTGCTCCACTCGCATTTAGCTGAACAGAGTCTCCAGCACATAAAGTTGTATCTGCACTTGCGGTAATCGTGTTTACCGAATCTACATATATTGTTATTGTGTCTGCACTAATGCATGAGCCAATACTTGCTTCTACAATATAGGTGGTAGTGCTAGTAGGGCTTGCCGTGGGGTTATAAATACTAGGATCTGATAAACCACTTGATGGAGTCCATAGAAATGCCAAGGATGTGTCAATTCCGCTACATTCAATATTTACGTCATCTATGGCCCAGTGATCACAACATGAACCTGAATGGACTGGCTGGTTCCAACGGAACATAGTTGCTGCTGTTTGAGCATTTATGGGTATCGTTTCGGATACAAAAGTAAAATTGATAAAAGCGGTTGTTGAATAGGTATTGATATTAGTCCAGCTAATTCCATTATTGATAGAGTATTCCAGTATTATTTCCTCCCCAGGATCTGCATCTTCACAAGGGGATGAGCCAGATCCAATTTTAAGATAAAAGTCGATAGTGCCACCACTTAAAACATTTAAGTTGTTCGTTGTTGCTGTCCGGGTCGGACTTCCATTAAAATATAATGCAAACCCACTTACTGAACCACAATTTGTTGTTGCAAAACCACCAATTATTGATGACCAATTTAATGAATCGATTCCTGGGTCAAAATCATCTGTAATGGGTGAACACCCATTAACAAATAATTGGGTGCTATCTCCGAGACATATTGTATCATTGCTACTTGAAGCCAATAGTTCCGGTACCGAATCTATAATAACCGTAACTGTTTCATTAAGAATACAGCCCATTGATGATGTTGCAGATAATGAATACATCGTCGTGAAGGATGGTTGTGCATAAGGCGTAGCAATCGTTGAGTCATTTAAGCTGCTTCCAGGAGACCAATCATAGCTTACAGCCCCACTTGCAGCCAGCTGTATGCTGTCACCTGGGCATAAAGTCGTATCTGAACTCAAAATTACAGGCAATGGATCTATTGATACCGTTACTGTATCTGAGTCAGTACCACACCCATTGGATGCAACGAGTATATAATTTGTTGTTGCCAGAGGAGTAGCAATAGGGTTTGCAATCAAGGAATCACTTAAACTTGCACCAGGGCTCCAAGAATAGGTTACCCCACCACTTCCATTCAATTGGATGGAATTTCCTTCACAGAAAGACGTGTCTGCTCCGGCATTTGCTATAGGTAAAGAGGAAGAAACCGTAACTGTAGCTGTTGCTGAATCTTGAATCCCATTAGAGTCTGTCACGATAACTGTATAAACCGTAGTAGTTGTAGGGGAAGCATAGGTGCTTTGGCAAGTATTACAAGCAAGTCCGGTTGAAGGTGTCCAAGCAAAAGTATAAGGAAGAACCAAAGAACTATTTGTATCAATCAAAACAGCCAGAATACCCGAATCTCCTGAACATATTTGAATATCATTGACTGATAAAAAAGTCATTAAACTCTCAGAACCAATACTTTGTGAGGGTTCGGGTGTAACTGTATTTGTTCGAGTATAACCATCAACAACAAATCCTCCAATATAGTCCTGGGAAATGCTAGACTCGTCATTCCAAAATCTTTCTACAAATTTACCGCTAGCATCAGATGAAGTTGTACCGCAAAGATTGTAATTTGCGATATTATCTAATACAAAACCTCCGGATGCACTAATTCTTAACTTCATGCCTTGACCCCAAAAATGATATAAGGAATCAATATCAAAACACAATTCAAAATCTGAGCACACAGTATTGCCAAGGGGCGTTGAGGCTGTTTTTCCTGATAGTAGGTTAGAATAGCCAATTCCATCACAGATATTATTGCCATTGACCGTTGTGGCACAAATGTCAAGGTTTATGGTAATATCAACATCATTTAAAGCACCCAGGTCAAAGCATACTTGAGTTCCAGGAAGGACAAAGAACTCCTCAATATTTTGATAGGTAAACCCTTTATAAGTACCAAAATACCCATCTCCTCTTCCAAAAGGAATCGTATTAGATACCGTTGTAACAGTACCTGGAATGGCACCACCATAAAAAGAATTCAATGTAGAATCTACATTACTGGTTGATAATGCAGATGGGTTTCCATAGAAGAAGTAAATAGTCACAGAGTCATTAGCCGCAATAAATGGAATTTTAACCCATATAATTGTATTCGTTGTATTAATTCCTTTTTCAATCCAATGATAAAGTAAAGATGACCCTAGGATATCTTCCCCCACTCTTAGGTCACTTGCATCAACATTCATCTTTCCCGCATTTATGAGGGTTTGGGTATCAAAGGAAATGCCCACCTGGTAGTTGGAGATCGCTGTGCCAGAGGTTTCAGTAATTACCACTGGAACGTTATACTGCCATCCAACTAATTGAGCAAAGGCGGTATTACAAACTGCCATTACCGAACATAATGCGAAAGATTTGAGTAGAAGGGATGCTTTGTTTTTCATAATTGTGTTTTTTGAAATGTTTTTGCGATAAATATCAATTTGTGTTAGGCATTAACTGCATTAACTTTTTTGTAATCTGCAATAAATTTTTCCAGCCCAATATCTGTTAATGGGTGCTTTAGCAATCCCAAGATTGCACTTAGAGGGCAGGTAGCGACATCAGCTCCATACTCAGCACATTTTATGATATGCATTGAATGGCGGATAGAAGCAGCAAGGATTTGGGTTTTGAATCCATAATTATCATAGATATGCCTTATTTGTGCTATTAATTCAGTCCCATCAGTTGTGGCATCGTCAAGGCGGCCTATAAAAGGAGATAAATAAGTGGCACCTGCTTTTGCTGCTAATATTGCTTGTCCTGGGGAAAATATAAGGGTGCAATTAGTTTTTATTCCCTTTTCTGAAAAATACTTTAGCGCTTTAACACCTTCCTTGATCATAGGGATTTTAACGATTATCTGAGGATGAAGTGAAGCGAGCTTTTCCCCTTCCGTTATCATGCCTTCCAAATCAGTAGAGATAACTTCTGCACTGACATCTCCTTCTACGATTTTACATATATCTATATAATGCTGTAATTGATTTTCTTCACCACTAATGCCCTCTTTTGCCATCAGGGAAGGGTTGGTAGTTACTCCGTCTAAAACGCCCAGGTCTTGTGCTTCACGTATTTCATCAAGATTGGCAGTGTCAATAAAAAATTTCATTTGAAAAATATATTAATGGATGAGTTTCTAAATATATTGGGTAATAAAGATATTAAATTAATTAATTCTCAACATAGAAAATAGGTATAAAAAAGGGTAAGTTACTTACATCGCACCGCTACAACCACTTACCCTTGCTCCATTCCTGGCCTGGGGGAGTTCAGTGGGAGCTGGTCGTATAAGACTTACCCCAGACAAAGATAGTGAATGTTTTATCTTAATTTCATTGAATATTTCAAATTCACGGATCTAATTTTCTAAATTTGTAGTTTCACTATAATTTATATAAAATATGAATGATGAAAAAGCCAAGGATTTTATCCTTCAATCTGGACTTCTAGTCGGATTAATTTTGGGCATCATTATTTTGGTTTCCTATTTTATGGGAGTCGATATTATGGTAAGTTGGTGGGTATCTCTTCTTAATCTCGGATTAGGTATTGGGGCTCCTATATATTTTGGGATTAAATGGAGGAATATGCAAGAGGGTTTTTTAGATTTTAAGATGTCCTTTTTAGTAATATTTTTGGTATTTGCAGTCTCTGCGTTTATATCAACTTTATTTAATATAACGTTATATACAGTAATTGATCCTGATTTATCTGAAGCTGTCTTTAGTGAGGCCGTAGAAAAAACAGCAGGGATGATGGAAAAATTTGGTACTCCGCAAGATAAAATTGATGAAGTGGTGGATGAAATGGAACGAAACAATACAAAACCTGATCTGTGGTCCTTTCTTGAAGGCTATTTATACTACCTGCTTTTCGGCATTGCTATCGGATTAATAGGAGGTGCAATAATTAAAAGGAATAAACCAATTTTTGACGAATAATACTTGAAATCATAGATATTTCACTTGTCATACCACTTTTTAATGAGGAGGAGTCTATCTCCGAACTATTTGAATTGATCTCTAAGGTAATGAGAGATAACAAATTTTCCTATGAAGTCATTTTTGTTGATGATGGCAGTACGGATGGTTCTTGGGTAAAAATTGCTGAGATGTCTGAAAAGAATCCAGAAGTGAAGGGTATTAAATTCAGAAGAAATTATGGCAAGTCTGCCGCACTTAACCGTGGGTTTGCTATGGCACATGGTGATGTTGTGATTACCATGGATGCTGATTTACAAGATAGTCCTAATGAAATACCTGAATTGTTTTCCATGATAAAAACGGATGGGTATGATTTGGTTTCTGGATGGAAAAGAACAAGACATGACCCCATATCCAAAACCCTTCCCAGTAAATTCTTCAATTGGGCTACTAGAAAATCTTCAGGGTTAAATCTGAATGATTTCAATTGTGGATTAAAAGCCTATAAGCGTGATGTGATAAAGAATATTGAGGTTTATGGTGAGATGCACAGGTTTATTCCAGTAATTGCAAAATGGGCGGGATTTATTAAAATTGGTGAACTGGAAGTAGTGCATCAAGCAAGAAAGTATGGAGTTACGAAATTTGGTTTGGAACGTTTCATAAACGGATTTTTGGATTTGCTTTCTATTTCTTTTGTTTCAAGATTTGGCAAAAGACCCATGCATCTTTTTGGCCTCCTGGGTACAATTATGTTTGCAGTAGGATTTTTGGTTTCACTTTGGTTGGGGGTCGACAAGCTCTATTATGATACTAAAGCTAGATTGATAGCAGACAATCCGTTTTTTTATATTGCCTTAACCTCCATGATAATTGGCACCCAGCTGTTTCTGGCGGGTTTTTTGGCTGAGATGGTTGCAAGGTCATCTCATGACAGAAACAAATATCAGATATCGGAAGTGATTGGTTCCAAGAGAGAAATTGATGAATCCCAGCTCTAACGAGGCTAAATAATTATACCTTGAAAGCAATAATTGTCGGACCAGCATACCCTTTAAGAGGTGGGATAGCCAGTTTTAATGAGTCTCTTTGCCGCAGTATGGCAAGAAGAGGGATACAAACTGAGATCATCTCGTTTTCATTGCAGTACCCTTCATTTCTTTTTCCGGGGAAAACCCAATACGATGAAGGTCCAGGTCCTGACGACCTGCATATAACAACAATGCTGAATTCGATCAATCCTTTTTCTTGGAGAAAAGTGGCACTGGCGATCAAGGATAGGCAACCTGATGTGGTGATTATTAGGTACTGGATACCTTTTATGGCTCCTTGCTTAGCCTATATTGCAAGGTCTGCCCGCAAGTTTGCGAAGGTAATAGCCATTGCAGATAATATTATTCCTCATGAAAAGAGAATAGGGGATACCCTTTTAACCAAACATTTTGTGAAAGCAATTGATGGTTTTGTCGTAATGTCAGGTTCTGTAGTAGATGAATTAAAAAGTTTTACGGCTAAACCCACTTCTTATCTTCCGCATCCTATTTATGATGTTTACGGTGAAAAGGTAACGAAGAAAGAAGCTATGGAAAGATTAGGGCTTAAATTCGATAATAAACATTTGCTCTTCTTTGGGTTTATAAGAAAATATAAAGGTCTTGATCTTTTACTGGAAGCTATGGGTGATCATAGAATTAAAACACTAAACATTAAGCTTTTAGTAGCAGGCGAGTTCTATGATGATCAAGATTATTATAATGAGCTTATTCTAAAATACGGTTTATCGAACAACGTAATATTAAAAGCCGGATATATTCCTGCTGCTGATGTTCGCTATTATTTTTGTGCAGCAGACATGATTGTACAGCCGTATCGCTCAGCAACACAAAGTGGAATAACGCAAATTGCTTACAATTTTGAACGGCCCATGCTTGTTACCAATACAGGTGGATTGCCGGAAATTGTTCCTGATAAAAAGGTAGGCTATGTTGTAAAACCCTTTTCTGATGATATTGCTAATGCGATAATTGATTTTTATCAAAATGAACGTGAAGAAGCTTTTTCGCTGCAAACCAGAACTGAAAAAATGCGATTTACTTGGGATTACTTTGTACAAGGGTTGGAAAAGCTGGCATTGACCTTGTAGTGACTATTGACTAACTTTGCTATTTTTACTATCTGGAAATATATATTATGAAGCTTATATTGGTATTTTTCTTTACGATTTTTTTTCAACTTATCGGTTTGTATGGGCAAACAGCTAAGGATACAATTAATGAAGTTGATGAAAATGGTTTAAAAAATGGATATTGGATAAAATTATATCCTAATGGAAATATTGATTACAAGGGCTATTTCGTTAAAGGAAGGCCGGCTAAAATATTTAAGAGGTATTACAAGAACGGAAATATCAAATCATCTTTTATTTATTTTGACAATAACAAAGCATGTGCAGCCCATATTTATGGTGCAGACAGTGTATTAATAGCAACAGGGTTATATAGAAAGGAAAAAAGAGATAGTACCTGGAAATATTATCGAAAGAATGGAGAATTGGTGTCTGATGAAAATTACCGGATTGGTATTAAGTATGGTATGTCCAATACGTATTATTATAATAACAAGCTTTATGAACGCTTCGAATACAAGAATGGAAAGAAGGATGGTGTTTGGAAACAATATTTTGAGAAAGGAGGATTAAAGATTGAAGGCCACTACCAGAATGATAAATTGCAAGGAAAGGCAATCTTTTATTATCCGAATGGCAACGTTGATCATGAAGGTTTTTATAAGGATAATGTAAAGAATGATGCCTGGAATTATTATGATGAAAGGGGAAATTTGCTTATTCAGCAAAGATTTGATATGGGGATTTTAAAAAATAAGGACGAAGTAGAAGAGTATATTTTGCAGAAGAGAAAAAAGAATGGCTTAGATAACAGGGGAACTCGTGAAGAGCTGAGGAGTATTAGATAATTGATTTGTAATGGAATTGCTTTGAGCAGATGAGTAGAAAAGGAAAAATATTAGTTGCTATGAGTGGGGGCTTAGACAGTTCTGTTGCTGCCATGCTTCTTCATGAGGAAGGTTATGAGGTTATTGGAATGACCATGAAAACCTGGGAATATGCCTCTTCCGGAGGTAATAAGAAAGAAACGGGTTGTTGTAGCTTGGATTCTATCAATGATGCGCGGAATTTAGCAGTAAGGTTTGGATTCCCTCATTATATCATTGATATCCAAAAAGAATTTGGAGACCAAATTATCGACAATTTTGTAGGAGAATATATGGCTGGCAGAACTCCGAATCCTTGTGTGTTATGCAATACACATATTAAATGGGAGGCCCTGTTGAAAAGAGCCAAACAACTAGATTGTGAATATTTAGCAACAGGCCATTATGCCCAGCTGCGCAAGGAAAATGGCAGGCAAATTGTTTCGATGGGAATAGATGCAAATAAAGATCAATCTTATGTATTGTGGGGAGTCAGCCAAAAAAATCTGGTAGGTACCCAATTTCCCCTTGGCAGATATGAAAAGACTGAAATTAGAAAAATGGCTATAGAACCTGACATTACGACA
>DTSC01000351.1 GCA_012965625.1 Flavobacteriales bacterium
TTGCGGATAGAATAGTTCCGGCCTTGGAGTGGGAGAAAAAAGGAAACGATGTTAGGAAGAACAGCTTGATGCAATTGGATATGCTAGCTACTAATAAATGGAATAGGCCCGTTTATTTTGCCATTACGGTTGGAAGTGATTCTTATTTGCAGTTGGAGGAATACTTTCAGCTGGAAGGCCTTGCTTACAGGTTGGTTCCTATCAAAACCAAGGGTCAGGGAGGACAAGTTGGCCGGGTGGATACGGATATCATGTATGATAACGTTATGAACAAATTTAAGTGGGGTGGCATGGAAGGTGATGTTTATATGAATGAAACCAATATGCGGATGACCTATAATCTTCGCAATAACTTTGCGCGCTTGGCTGATGCTTTGTTAAAAGAAGGTAAAAAGGATTCTGCCATTGCTGTCTTGGATAAGTGTATTGAAGTTATGCCAGATAAGACTATACCTTACAACTTCTTTCTAACACCTATTGCTGAAGGCTATTACAGGGCAGGGCTGCCGGAAAAGGCGAATAAGATCATCAAGAGGTTGATGGAGATCTATGAGGATGACCTTGATTATTATTTGTCTTTGAAAGGGGAAAGGGCAAAATCTATCAAAAATGAAACACAGCGGGCGATGTCAGTATTTCAGAGGCTGCTTGCTATTGTAAAACGTTACAAGCAAGAAGAACTTATAAAAACGCTGGAGGAGAAATTTGCCAAACTCCAGACAGATTATACCCAGAATCAGCCGCTATGATTTTTAGGCAGGGCTAATAGTTAATCACTTGTTGCTCTATTCCTTCAGGGATTTCCCGGTAATTATACTCCTGGTCTCTGAGCTGTGGCTCAAATCCGGCTTCGCGAATAGACTCCTGAATACCATCTGAAGTAAACCTGTGAGGGGCTCCCGCTGCGGAAACAACGTTTTCTTCTATCATGATAGAACCAAAATCATTGGCGCCGCCGTGTAGGCAAAGCTGTGCCACCTTAGGTCCTATGGTTAGCCAGGAAGCCTGGAAGTTGATAATATTGGGCAGCATGATCCTGCAAAGGGCCATCATCCTGATATACTCTTCATCGGTAACTTTATTACAGATGCCTTTAACATTTTTAAGGATCGTTTCCTCATCCTGGAAAGGCCAGGGAATAAAGGCAAGGAACCCATTGGCATATTCTGGCTTTTCTGATTGCACTTCTCTAAGCATAGCCAGGTGTTCAAAACGCTCAGCGATGGTTTCTACATGTCCGAACATCATAGTTGCAGAAGAGCTGATGTCGAGCTGGTGGGCAGCTCTCATTACATCCAGCCATTCCTTGCCTGTACACTTTCCCTTTGAGATTAATCGCCTTACACGATCACTGAGGATCTCTGCCCCTGCTCCCGGAAGGGTGTCTAGTCCAGCGTCTTTTAAGGCAGAAAGCACTTCTGTATGGGACCTCCCTTCTAATTTGCAGATGTGTGCAATTTCTGGAGGACCAAGTGCATTGAGCTTTAAATCCGGATAAAGAGATTTTAATTCCGAAAACAAATTGGTATAAAACTTTAACCCCAGCTCCGGATGATGCCCTCCCTGTAACAGTAGCTGGTTGCCTCCGTAGCGATACATTTCATCTATTTTCTTTTTGTATTCTGAAATACTTGTAACATAAGCCTTTCCTTCATTGTTCTCCGCTTCTTTTACATCTGATAATAACGCTTTTGTGGGAGGCACAAAAAAATTACAGAATTTGCAATTTGCAAGGCATACATTGGTCGTGTTTGCGTTTCTGTCTATCTGCCATGTAACCTTTTTGTCGGGCTTTTGTATCTTCCTTAGCTCATTGGCAACGAAGGTAAGCTCGGCTGTAGAAACATTCTCAAAAATAAATTGTCCCTCTTTTGGACTGAGAAATTCAAAATCTAATCCTCTCCTTAATAGCTTTTCGCTGTTCATTGTGAATAATTGAGCTTCAAAATTACAAAACCATAAGAGAACTTTATCATCTTTTATTATGATTGGTTTGTTAATCTAATAGTATTCACTTGTCTTTTTGGTCTTGTATTTCGGAACATTATGATACAATCTGGAATGATAATCAAATCGGATTCGTACATTCGCAGACAATAATAATGCTAAATGTTAGAAGATTATGAGCACGAAAATATCAATAACATCTTCAGTGCCTACAGGAGAGACTTTGGTTCTTTTAGGGACTAAAAAGACTTCATGGAAAGGATACAGTTTAAAGTCTGGAGATCTTGATTATATAAAGGTTGAGATCAATAAAAAGGAGAAAGAACTTGTAGAGATCAATCAATACGATCGAAGGGTTATTGTTCAGCTTATAAAAGCCAAAAAGAATAAAAACCAGCAAAATGAAATGGTTCGTAGAGCAGGTGCTGCTTTGTTGTGTAGTATTAAAGCCAATAAGGACACAAAGGTAACGATCGTTGATCTTGCTAATAACCCTGGGGCTGCCTTGGCCCTGGCTGAGGGCATGGCTTTGGGCAATTATACCTTTAACAAGTATAAAACCAAGAAGGGTAAGGAAAACGTTTCCTTAAATTCCATTAAACTTTATTCTAAAGCAATTAAAAAGGTAATGGTCACTGAGCTTTATAATGTGAATAAGGCTACAAGTTATGCGAGATCCTTGGTAAATGAGCCTTTGTCTTATTTGACTGCTACCAAGTTTTCTGCTGAGATCAGAAAGCTGGGTAAAGAAGCGGGTTTTAAAGTTGAGGTGTTTACCAAGAAAAAAATTCAAGCTTTGAAAATGGGGGGGCTGCTGGCAGTGAATCAAGGGAGCCTGGACCCTCCCACTTTTAATATTATGGAATGGAAGCCCAGGAAAGCAAAGAACAAGAAGCCCTATGTCCTCGTAGGTAAAGGGGTGGTTTATGATACGGGTGGCTTGAGCTTAAAGCCGACACACAATTCCATGGATCATATGAAATGTGATATGGGTGGGGCTGCGGCCGTAGTGGGAACGATGTATGCTGTTGCAAAGTCTAAACTACCAATTCATATCATTGGCTTAATCCCAGCAACTGACAACCGTCCCTCAGGCAACGCCTATGTTCCCGGAGATGTCATTACCATGCATGACGGCACTTCTGTTGAGGTGTTAAATACTGATGCAGAGGGAAGATTGATCTTGGCAGATGCCTTGTCTTATGCCAAGCGGTATAAGCCCGAGCTGGTCATTGATTTGGCAACACTTACTGGAGCCGCTATGATGGCAATAGGTAATTATGGTATTGTGTCCATGCAGGAAGATGCAGAGAAGGAGCATGCGTTATTGAAAGAAAGTGGTGAGGAAAAATACGAACGTTTAGCCGAGATGCCTTTCTGGGAAGAATATGGTGAGCTGATCAAATCAAAAATCGCCGATATTAAAAATCTTGGAGGGCCTCATGCAGGAGCTATTACTGCAGGTAAGTTTTTACATCATTTTACAGACTATCCTTGGATCCATTTGGATATTGCTGGTCCAGCCTACCTGGATAGTCCGGATGGATATAGGACCTTTGGCGGCACCGGAGTGGGAGTACGTCTTCTTTTCCAGTTTTTCCAGAAGAAATGTCAATAATTATTGCTTCCTGTCTTTATTATTAGTAGGATATCATACCAAATTATGGGCAATCAAAAACCACTTGCAGGGATAAGCATCGGAGACATAAATGGCGTTGGCCCTGAGGTAATACTGAAGACTTTTTCTGATCTTAATCTGTTTGATGATTGCGTACCCATTGTTTATGGTTCTGCCCAAATTTTAAAAACCCATCAAAAGCGTTTAACTATACCTTCCATAGAGCTTAATGTAATTAAGGATGAAAGTGAGGTACAGGAAGGAATCCTGAATGTTCTGGAGCTTGATCTTGCTGTCCCTGAATTATCAATAGGGCAGGATACACCTGAAGGTGGCAGCTTTGCTTTGGCTTCCTTTGAAGCTGCTGTGGATTCCCTGGCAAAAGGATCTATTGACATTCTAATTACCAGTCCGTTAAACAAGCACAATGTCAGGTTACCTGGGTTTAAGGGACATACCGGCTATCTGGCAGATAAATTCGGAGCTGATAATTCTTTAATGATCATGTCATCTGATGAGCTGAAGGTGGCATTGGTAACTGGTCATGTGCCGTTACGTCAGGTTGCCTCACTTATTTCACAAGAACTCATTTTGAAAAAACTGCATATTTTTAATAGTGCTTTAATAGATGATTATGGTATCGCAAACCCAAAGATTGCCGTTCTGGGATTAAATCCCCATGCGGGAGATGGTGGTTTAATTGGTGATGAGGAAATTCAGTCTATTTCAAAAGCAATCAAAATAGCAAAAGATCAGGGTATTCACGCCAATGGCCCCATTAGTGCTGATGGGTTCTTTGGCTCAAAATCATATAGGTATTATGATGGGGTTCTGGCAATGTACCATGACCAGGGCCTAATACCTTTTAAAGTCATTGCTTTTGAAAATGGGGTTAACTTCACTGCAGGATTACATGTAGTAAGAACATCTCCGGCACATGGCGTAGCATATGATATCGCCGGAAAGAATAAAGCCTCCTCCTCCTCATTTAACAAAGCATTAATACTCGCATGTGATATTCTTTCCAGAAGAAGAGAGCAGCTTGTTTCAAGCGATAAATATTGATTCACAAAATAGTTTTATCATCAGTACTTTCGGGCACTCTTAGCCAAAAACATCATTTCTAATTCAATTTCATACCTTTGCCACCCTTTAAATACCAAAGAAGTGAAAGTAGAGAAAGAATATAAGATAGAATTTGCTGGACTCCCCCTGGGAAATAACAATATACAGTTTCATGTTTCTGACGATTTTTTTGCATCACATGACTATGGAGAGGTTAAAAAGGGCAACGTCCTTATCGATATTCTTCTCATAAAAGATGAGACAATATTGGTTTTGGAGTTTGAGCTGTCAGGCCAGATAGAACTTATATGTGATCGCTGTGCCCATCCTATGAAGTATGAGCTTAAGGGGCTTAATCAATTGATCGTAAAATTTTCAGATAATGAGAGCTCCAATACGGAGGAGGTTGTTTTATTGAAAAGAGATTTAGGTGTTTTGCATTTAGCACATAACATTCATGAATTTATTCACTTGCTTATACCCCCCAAAAGGCTGCATAAATATGGTGGTTGTGATCAGGCAGTGATGCATAAATTGAAACGCTTGAAGGATGAAAAAAAATTCATTAATGGCGATCCGAGATGGGAAGGATTAAAGAATCTAAATATTAATAACTAATTTTGTGGCCTCACCGATAAAAGGGGGACTTAAATAAAAATAGTATCAATGGCACATCCAAAACGCAAAATATCAAAATCCAGACGAGATAAGAGGAGAACACATTATAAAGCAAAGGTTCCCAACCTTTCGTCATGTACCAATTGTAATGCACCCGTGCAATACCATAGAGTATGTCCTGAATGTGGCCATTACAAGGGAAAGCTTGTTGTTGAGAAAACAGTGACCGTTTAATTTAAGATAAAACTTCATTATAATCATTTCTTCCTTGCATGAAGATTGGGCTTGATATCATGGGCGGAGATTTTGCTCCAGACACTACAGTTGCTGGTGCTTTGCTTGCTCAAAAAGAATTTCCACCGGAAGTCCAAATTGTCCTTATTGGGAAAGAAGAAGAAATTCGTTCCAGGATTTCTGACGATTTATTGAGGAGCTCCTCCCTTGAGATTGTAGATGCAAGGGATGTTGTTGAAATGGGGGATTCACCTACTAAAGCTCTTTCAAAGAAGAAAAATTCCAGCATATCCGTTGGGTTTGCGATGCTTAAGAAAAAAGAGCTGGATGGTTTTGCAAGTACAGGAAACTCAGGGGCTATGCTAGTAGGGGCTATTCAAAGTGTAGGGTCAGTACCAGGGATTTATCGCCCCTGCATTACAACTCCTTTTCCGAAAATGAACGGATCGGTTACCATTTTGCTTGATGTAGGAATCAATGCAGATTGTAAGCCAGATGTCTTGTATCAATTTGCTATTCTTGGCTCTTTATATGCCCAGAATGTATATGGCATTGGTAATCCTCGGGTTGGCCTGCTCAATATTGGGGAAGAAGAAAATAAGGGCAACTTGCTCACGCAAGCTACACACGAAATGATGAAAGGCACTGAAGATTTTAATTTTGTTGGTAATGTTGAGGGTAGGGATATATTGAATGAAGATATAGATGTGATTGTATGTGACGGATTTACTGGTAATGTAATCCTAAAGGAAGCTGAGGCGTTTTATGTAGCCATAAAGAAAAGAGGGATATCAGATGAGTATTTTGATAAGTTTAATTATGAAAACTATGGAGGTACCCCATTCTTGGGAATAAATGCTCCGGTAGTGATTGGACATGGTAGCTCAAATGATATCGCAATAAAGAATATGGTTATGTTAACAAAGGAGATAGTTGAGGCTCAATTATCTGAAAAAATTATGGAGGCACTATTGAAATGAAGAAATTAAGAGCTGCAATAACTGCTGTACATGGATATGTTCCGGATTATGTCTTGACTAATGAAGAATTAGCCACTATGGTTGACACAAATGATGAATGGATCCGTACTCGTACTGGGGTTTCTGAAAGAAGAATTTTAAAAGGTGAAGACCAGGGATCTTCGGTTATGGGAGCTGAAGCAGTTAAGGGCCTGTGTGAAAAAAGGGGAATATCTACTGATGAGATTGACATGATCCTGTGTGCTACTGCAACACCAGATATGCTTTTTCCTGCAACAGCCAATATTATTGCGGATAAAGTAGGTGCAAGAAATGCTTTTGGCTATGATGTCCTTGCTGCTTGTTCTGGGTTTCTATATGCTTTGGTTACTGCCTCAAAGTATGTTGAATCCGGTTCACATAAAAAGGTGGTAGTTGTTGGAGCAGATAAAATGTCTTCTATTGTTGATTATACAGACCGGGCAACGTGTATTCTCTTTGGTGATGGTGCTGGAGCAGTGCTTTTAGAACCAACTGAAAACGATACTGGAATTATAGATTCTGTGCTTAAGAGCGATGGCGTTGGAAGGCATCATCTGTATCAGAAAGCCGGCGGTTCAGCTTTTCCTGCCAATCAAGAAACTGTGGCTGCAAAAGAGCATTTCATTCATCAGGATGGCAAAACAGTCTTTAAGTTTGCTGTAAAGAACATGGCAGACGTGTCGTTTGAGGTTATGGAAAGAAATAATTTATCTGGTGACGATATTGACTGGCTGGTTCCACACCAGGCAAATAAAAGGATCATAGATGCAACAGCCAGCCGTATGAATCTTGATCCCAAAAAAGTAATGTTGAATATACAGAGATATGGCAATACGACTACGGCCACAATTCCACTTTGTTTGTGGGAATGGGAAACTAAGCTGAAAAAGGATAGTAAGTTAATGTTGGCTGCTTTTGGAGGTGGATTTACATGGGGAGCAGTTTATTTAAAATGGTCTTATAATACTTAAGCTAAGAAATTTATACATTTGGTTGTTCTTTAAGAACATATTCACATAATTCAAAGAGGCATAGATTTATGAAACTTTCAGAAATACAAGAACTGATAAAATTTGTTTCAAGGTCAGGAGTAACTGAGGTAGAATTGGAACTAAAGGATTTTAAAATAACTATAAAAACGCCTGCCAGAAAGAAGAGAGGCGGCTTGATTGAGGCAGATCCACTTCAGGAAGTGCAAAAAGTTGCAGATCCCCCTGTAGAGCAAGCACCACCAGCGGAACCACCACCAGGTCACCCTCCTGGGTCAGAAAAAAATTTAGAAGAGACGGCTGCGACGAGTGAGGTTGCTGTTGAAGAATCAAAATATGTAACGATTAAATCTCCAATGATTGGCACCTTTTATAGAGCTGCTGCGCCGGACAAACCACCTTTTGCGAGTGTAGGTGATGATATTAAAGAAGGTGATGTCATCTGCATCATTGAGGCCATGAAGCTGTTTAATGAGATTGAAGCAGAAATATCTGGGAAGATCATCAAGGTTTTGGTTGATGACTCTACTCCTGTAGAATACGATCAACCGATATTTTTAGTAGAACCTCACTAAACGACT
>DTSC01000352.1 GCA_012965625.1 Flavobacteriales bacterium
CCCTGAAGAATATGCAAAACATCTTATCAAGATGCTAAAAAATGACCAATATGCCCAGAAACTGGGACAAAATGGCTATAATTTTGTTGTCTCCCGATATAGCTGGACAAGCTCAACCAGTAAACTGATTGGTATTTTTGCTTAATTTTGCACAAATAGTAATTTCTGATAATATATATAATGTCGATAGAACTAAATAGCATTGAAGATTCAATTGCAGCTATTAAAGCAGGACAGGTTGTAATTGTTGTAGATGATGAGAACAGGGAAAATGAAGGAGATTTTATCGCTGCAGCTGAAGTCACTACGCCAGAGATTATTAATTTTATGGCTAAGCATGGCCGAGGACTTATCTGCGTGGGCCTTATTGAAGAACGATGTGAGGATCTTGGTTTGGAGCTTATGGTAAATAGAAGCACCGCCTTGCATGAAACAGCCTTTACGGTATCTGTTGATTTAATTGGACATGGTTGTACAACGGGGATATCAGCTAGTGATCGTTCAAAAACAGTAAGGGCTTTAGTAGATCAAAAAACAAAAGCTGAAGACCTTGGAAGGCCTGGCCATATTTTTCCTTTAAGGGCAAAGATGGGAGGTGTATTGAGAAGGGCTGGACATACAGAGGCAGCCATGGACCTTGCTAGGCTAGCAGGGTTAAAACCAGGAGGTGTTCTTGTTGAGATCATGAATGACAATGGTTCTATGGCCAGGTTACCTGACTTAAAGATAATCGCGAAACAATTTGATCTTAAGATCATATCTATCAAGGATTTGATTGCTTATAGGCTGGAAAATGAAAACCTGATAAAAAAGGAAGTTACTGTAAAATTACCTACCAAATTGGGGAACTTCAAATTAACCGCATATACTCAGAAAACAACAGGAGAAGTTCATTTAGCCTTGGTAATGGGCAAATGGAGAGAAGATGAGCCTGTAATGGTAAGAGTCCACTCATCGTGTGTAACAGGTGATATACTTCATTCATTAAGATGCGATTGTGGGGACCAGCTTAAAATGGCTATGCAGATGGTTGAGAAAGAAGGAAAGGGTGTCGTGCTTTATATGAAACAAGAAGGGCGAGGTATCGGTCTGATCAACAAGCTAAAGGCATATAAACTTCAGGAAGAAGGCAAAGATACTGTTGAGGCTAACCTGGAACTGGGCTTTGATATGGATAATCGGGATTATGGAATTGGTGCTCTTATTTTAAGAAATTTAGGTGTTTCAAAAATCAAGCTACTTACCAATAATCCTAAGAAAAGGGTTGGCTTAATGGGCTATGGCTTGGAGATCGTCGAGAACATTTCCATACAAATTCGTCCTAATAAGCATAATGAACGGTATCTTAATACCAAGAGAGACAAGCTAGGTCATGAAATTTAGCATCGATCCAGGGTCTTGTTTTAAAATTCTTTAATTTTAATTTTCCAGCTTTTCCTGGATCCTTTGCCATTTCTCATTGTCCCCCACTCTGGCATATAAATCCTTCAAGGATGTGAGCGTATTTTTATCTTCAGGTTTCAATTCTAAGGCTTTTTCCAGAAAAGGGAGTGCTAATAACATCTGATTTTCGGCCCTTTCTTTTTCCCTTGCATATACTGAATTATTGGAAATGGTACTTGTTTTTTGGATTTCTTTTACCCCTTCATTAAAATATAAGGCACCATAGTTATATAAAATACTAAAATATGTATTGTGCACTTTATCTACATTGGCTTTGCTGGCACTTTCATCTTCTGTCCCCATTGAAGACTTATAGCCCTCCAAACTTTGGGTGTATGCTGGTTCGGCCAATTCCAAGGCTCTCTTATAAGAACTCTCTCCATTTTTAAAATCACCAACCTGATCATACATTGAACCTAATGCATAATATAGATTATAATTGTCCCCATCTTTTTCAATAGCTGATTCGAGGTTTGTAATCGCCTTAGTCTTATCTCCTGACTCAATATAATAATTAAGTTCCTCAATAATCAGGTTATTGTCATCAGGGTATGCGATCCTGCCCTCATTGAGGATTTCCAATCTGGCGGTATCATCCTTAGTACGTTTATGTACATTTATCATAAAGGAATAAATCTTAGCACCACCATATTTATAACTAACTAATAATTGATAATATTTTATGGCTTTTTCATGCTTGTTCAGTTTTTCGCAAGTTAGAGCA
>DTSC01000353.1 GCA_012965625.1 Flavobacteriales bacterium
TTCAATATATAATAAGTTGTACTGTTAGTAAGAGTGGTATCCAGAAACTGTATAAGGTCATAGCCTATGGTATTTGCTGAATCGGAAGCATTAGCGTAATCACCCATGATAAGGTTTTTCAACACATACCCCCAGGTGTTTAACTGGGCTGTGCCAGGAGCCATATAATCATTACCAGAATGACCGGGCATAGTGGAAATTATAGATGATATTTCTACAAATACATCTCCGGTGTCTATAACAACCTGACCATTACTTTGCTTACATATAGTAAAGGATATAATAAAAACCAGGACTAACCTTTTCATAGGAGTCAATTTATACTAAAATAGTTAAAATATGGGAGATCTGATTGATCAGTGTAGCCAATGGGACAAAGTTGAACTTTCATTTTATATTACTTGATTCCATTAAATCCCAAATAAACATACTTTTACAAACATTTAATCCGTTTTATTAAAATCTCATCATCATTACTAAATTGATTTATTATGCTTAGAAATATTTCATATCTACTTGTTGGGGCTATTTTCACAATTGGATTACTTTTTAAATTTATGCATTGGCCGGGAGCAGGTGCAATGCTTATTACCTCACTTGGCGGAATTGCTATTGCTTTACTGGAATATGCGTTTCGCAATAGAAAGTCAAAATCATTAATACTAGATATTATTTCCCCATTACTGGGTGTTGTTTATGTGCTGAGTGTCCTTTTCAAGGTGATGCATTGGCCCGGTGCAGGTATTATGCTTGTTATTTCAATGATTGGTTTGTCATGTGCTTTAGCTCAATTTGCATTTATTTTAAGGAGATCAGTTTACGCCATCTTGCCTCTGCTATTTTCAATTACTTTGTTTTTTGTGCTTTTTAAAATCATGCACTGGCCAAAGCCGCCATATGTTCTTTATGGTTCTTACTTTGCTTTTGCCCTTTTAGTACCGGTTATTATGTTTTTAAAAGGGAATAATTACAAAGGTTCCAATGCTTCCTTAAGCAATCATTTTTTATTGTTGGGGACGCTATCTTTAGTGCTTTTTCTTTTTGAAGGTCTAAATAAGGCCACTCAACTGGGAAAAATAGATTTGATTTCACTAAATCATTTAATGTTGATAGATGCCCTTTTGTTTGTTTCTCTTTTTCTGGCTGTTTCAAAAACTTTGCGCATAGAACAACTGGAGGAAGAGTACGAAAACGATTATCAGCTGCTAAAATGCCTTAACGGTATTTATTTGATCGTATTGGTGCTGTTTGTTCTGATAAAAGCCAATTAAAGCATTTTGTTTTATTACGTCGTTTAATGGAATTAGTGTGCCTCGAGAAACTATGGTGTTATGCTCCATATCTAAATTATAGATATTTGAGGTAAATTGCCGAAGGATAACCAAAACATTCCATGACATACGACTTCATAATAATAGGAGGAGGCTCAGCAGGATCTGTGCTCACCAACCGTTTAAGTGAAGATCCTTCCAATAAGATATTAGTGCTGGAGGCAGGCAGACCCGACTATAAATGGGATTTTAGAATACATATGCCCGCAGCACTCACCTACTTGCTGACCGGAACAGACTATAACTGGTGTTATTCTTCTGACCCGGAGCCTTTTATGTATGATCGCAGAATTGCACAGCCCCGGGGAAAAGTTTTGGGTGGTTCCAGTTGTATCAATGGTATGATATGGATTCGTGGCAACGCTATGGATTATGAGAAATGGGCCGGTGATGAAGGACTTGAGAATTGGGACTATGCCCACTGCCTGCCCTATTTCAAAAAGGTAGAAACAAGGCTGATTGGCGGTGACGATTATCGGGGAGATAAAGGAAATCTAAAACTGACCACCCCCGCTTGTGAAAATCCGCTATTTGAAGCCTTTTTTAAATCCGTGCAAGAGGCGGGATACCCTTTGACTGATGATGTGAATGGCTATCAGCAAGAAGGCTTTGGCAAGTTTGACCAGACCATCTACAATTCGAGAAGGCTGAACGCTGCACGTGCCTATATCCATCCCATAAAGCATCGCAAGAATCTCAACGTAGTGACGCAAGCCATGGTATTGCGTATCCTGTTTGAAGGTAAGAAAGCTGTGGGTGTTGAATATAAAAAAGGCAGAAAAGTAGAGAAGGTTTTTGCTAATGAAATCATTTGCTGTGGAGGAA
>DTSC01000354.1 GCA_012965625.1 Flavobacteriales bacterium
CAACTTTCAGTTTCATCCTTAGGGCCATGGATTGATATTGAATTTGCCATTGACCAAAATCGGTTAAAATATAATTTTATAGTTTCGGAAAATGCTAAAAACAATTTTTCAATTGATATTAGGGGAGCGAATATAAGCAAAGGAGATGATGGAGTAAACTTAATTTGTGGAGATTTGCTGATTCAGGAAAAAACGCCGTTTTCCTATATTTATACCAAAGGGAATAAAGAAATCTACGGTGAGGTAAAAACAAAAGTCAGACGCAACAAGCTTACCTACTTGCTTCCCAGAAGCCGCTATGGAAAAGTAATGATAGACCCCATAGCATACGGCATGAAATATTCCACATATTATGGAGGTGCTAGCATTGATTACATTTATTCTGTCGATGCATTCAGTGATCAGCAAATTATAGTTGGGGGTTATACTTTGAGCACAAATAATATTGCCACCAACGGAGCTTATCAGACAACAATTGTAGATTTTGATGCATTTATCGCCAAGTTTGATTCACTTGGCAATAGGGTTTGGGGCACCTACATGGGAGGAACGGGGTTTGACAGGTCCTATGCCCTAACAGTTGACTTTAAAGACAATATAATTGTAAGTGGCAACACCATGAGCAGCTCAGGGATTGCAACATTAGGAACGCACCAGCAAGTGCTGCAAAGTACTGATGATGCATTTATTATGAAATTTAATTCGTCCGGTCAGTTAATCTGGGGAACATATTATGGAGGAAATGATCATGATTTTATTGCCGATATAACAGTAGATTCTCTCAATAACATATGTATCACAGGCCATACTCAAAGCACCAATTTCCCAATTTCATTAACTGCTCACAACAAAATTTTGGACTCTGTAGAAAGTGCTTTTTTAGGCGTTTTAGATTCATCAGGAAATTTAATTCACAGCACGTATTACGGTTTGGGCAACTACGACGGTGGGATGGGTATTGAGGCAGCCTCTGATGGTTCTGTATTTATGAGCGGATATACTTCAAGTAGCAATGAAATAGCGTATGGCATTTCAAACCAAGCAATTCTTAGTGGTCAAAAGGATGGGTTTTTGGTGAAGTTTTCAAAGGATTACCAACCCATTTGGGGAACCTATGTAGGTGGTTCATCAATTGATGAATGCATGGATCTTAGTCTCGATGATTCATTAAATGTTTTTATAGCAGGCAATACTTCCAGCAATAATCAAATAGCAACCACTGGCTCTTATCAGGATTCTTTAAATGGTTCAGATGATGCATTTATGATAAAATTTGACAGCCTGGGTTCTCTCCTTTGGGGCACCTATATTGGTGGAGAAGGCGTTGATTATATACAAGCGATAGATTATAAATATAATACGATTTGGCTTTGTGGTTATTCCTCTAGTGATAATTACTTAACTGATAGCTCTTCAATTAATCAACAAAACAAAGGCAACTACGATAATCTTATTCTAAGATACGATTTGAACGGCAATAAATTATGGGGCACCTTTTCTGGAGGCCTTAATAATGATTTTTGCCAGGATATCATTATCCTTAAAAATCAGGAAGTTGTTTTTGGTGGTTTCACGGAAAGCTTCAGTAATATAAGCACAGCAAATGCACATCAAGTTGCCCATGGCGGCAACCAATATGACAGTTTTTGGTCAAAAATCTGCCAACCTACAGCTGTCTCGAGCATCTCTGTCTTTGAAGATGTCTTTTTTTGTGAAGGAGACTCAATCGTGGTAAATTCAATTAATTATTTTCCACATTATTTATGGAGCAGCGGTGATACTACATCCGCAATTACGATAACCTCTTCAGATAAATATTGGCTTAACACAAGAGATAGCAACCAATGTCCTGGCCGCTCTGACACCCTTGAAGTTAATGTTATTAGTCCTGCCCAAATAACAATTAATGCTTCTAAAAATGTGCTCTGTGAAGATGATTCTATCAACTTAAGTGTAAACCCCGATTATGCTTCTTATCTATGGAGCAATGGTTTAACCCTATTCCAGCAAAATATTAATGATAGCGGCAAGTATTGGCTACAGGCTATAGATTCCTTGGGGTGCAGCCATTATTCTGACACCATCCTTGTCAAGAAAGCCCAAATAATCTATCCAGTAAATTCAGTAGGCAGTACAACGATTTGCCAGA
>DTSC01000355.1 GCA_012965625.1 Flavobacteriales bacterium
ACAATTACTGATGCAAATGGCTGTGTTAGCTCTAAAAGTGCTGTAGTTTATAATGGAGGGCAAGAGCTTGAACCTGCATTAGGTGTTAGGGTTTATCCCATCCCTAGCAGAGGTAAGTTTAATGTTGTCCTTACATTAAATAGAAAAGAGCCAGTGTCTTTGCAGCTATTTAATTTATTGGGCGAAACTGTCATATACAAAGACTTAGGTTTTCAAGCTGGGGTCATTAAAAATATTGTTGATATAAGTTCAGCTCAATCCGGAATTTACTTCTTGGTGATTAAGACAGGGGAGACGTTCCAGGTAAAGAAGATTGTTAAGAACTAGTTAAACACGAAGATACTTGCATGTCTTTCTCATTGCGAGTCTGATTTTTCTCTTCCTATATACCAACTAAAACCACTAGAGATATAGTTCATTATATGGTTTATTCCAGCTCCAAAAGAGAAGTCTAACTGAAAGTTATTATTTATTAAATAGGTGAAACCCATATCCAAACTTGCTACGTGCTCTGTGGTCAGGTCTACAAACTCGCCATAATGTTCGACATATATACCTGCATTTTCACTGATCCCTATTCCTAAGGCCATAGAATAAGTCAAATCTCCTTTCCCCTGAACAGCTCCATCTCCAGCTTCATAATAATTGTAGCCAAAATTATATCCGAGACCTATATTATCATTCAAATTGTGTGAAATTGAGAGTTTATTAATTGTCGCATAATTGTTATTACTAAAAGAGGTTGATCCACTTGGAATTATCAGATGCGATAAAAATGCTATTTCGGTATTTTTATTCTCATTTTTTAAGATCTGTATCTTGGTTCCAACTTCCAGATCACTGAATCCAAAAGTTTTTTCATAATAAAAACTAGATTTCTTGATTTCATATTGATTAAGAACTCTAATCTCTATTCTTTTGGTTAGGCCATAACGGAAAAGGGTTGTTGGTGCCAAAACTCTTCTTGTGGAAATAGCTGTAAAACCTTCAAGTCCCGCAATTTCTCCTGGTTCAGTCATACTAAGCAAAAACCCGCTTTCAATTTGAAAGCCTCCTTTCGAAATTGTTGAGGAACTTTCCGTTTGATCAGGTCTATCTGTAATTATTTGTTGCGCAAAAACTGAGAAATTTATCAATGTTGCAAATACGAGAGTTAGACTTTTCATTGTTTTCGTAAATATTGTTGTAGATGGTTGATAATTAATTATTTTCTCAGCTGCTTTGGTAAGCCTATTTTAGAGTTTGAGTTTGATTTGTCTTGGGATGGTGGAATAAATTAAGGTTTCAAATATAATAAAATGCTTAATAAAAGAATGGCGGATCTCAGGGTTATGTCTTTATGAGGAAACTAAATTCCTTTTTCTTAAAAACAGGGTCATTTTTAATCACTATTTGGATTTTTAAAAAGGACTTCTTGTAAGGTATCATAGTGTTAAAGGTTTGGCTTACAACCTCCCTGCAACACTTCACTCTTTATAATTAAACCAGTTTTTTGCTCTTGACTAGTTCTAATACAGTAAAGGAATATCCCAGCTGCCATGTTACTGAGGTCCATTGTGAACTTGTATTTTCCTGTACTATTTTCTTTAAGGTATTTACTTTTGACCAATCTGCCTTCTGTATCATGCACTTGAATAAAGACTCCTTCAGGATTTTGTAATGTTATCTCACAGTGAATATAATCCTGGAATGGGTTTGGAGATAACTGTAAACTTAAATTATTTGATTTTTCAAAGATTGAAGTAACGCTCGTTAAATTTAATGTAATTTGCAAAGGTAAATGATCAGAAGGATAGTCACCATTTCCGTTAATACCCTGATTGTCAATAATGGCTTCGTTAATATTAGTATTTGCGGAAACTAAGATCCAATCAATTGCTGCACTCCCAAAACCTATGATTGAGGTTGCAGGTTTTTGTGTATTAGGATTTGCTAAATACCATGAATCATCCATAACAATGGGATTTGTAATCGTATTTGCGTTATAAGTTATTGGTGTCTGGTGCAATAAGAATTGCATAACTGCCTTTATGCTATCAGCATTAAAATCACCACATGCAATTTGAGGTAAATTATAAGCAGTATGCAGGTCCATAAGTTGAACTAAAGTATTTGCATGGCGATATTGACCTATTACGGCTGAGTCAGCATTTGCCCCATAGGTAGAAACAAAATGACTAGCATAAACTAAAAAAGACACGTTATTATATGCGAATTTCGCCCAATTCACAAAACGATCTAGCCCTGTATAGCCTACATAAGTATCTGTTTTCACAAATCCACTATCCAGAACATCAATAGAATTTTGTATGAATATATGGGTAGCCGTTTGGCTAGGATTAGACCCAAAGGTTTGGAGCAAACGATAATTGGTTAATGTTGTTTCTAAATAAGTAAGTTTAGGCCCTCCTGCTTCATGAAGACATAATACTTCTGGTGTATGTTCTAAAATTCTTCCAATAACAGAATCTTTTGTAGTATTCCAATTATTGGATCCGATATTATAACTCATAATTTTTACTTCCTGAGCCAATAAGCCAGAAGATACAAGGGAAAATATGAGAATTATTAACCTCAATGGATTATTAATTTTTTGGTAATTGTAAAATTATTACTCTGAACACTTATAAAATAAATTCCTGTAGATAATTCCGAAACATCTAATGATAATTCTTTAGTACTTTGTTTTGCTACCTGTCCTAAATGATTTTTTATTTCAATAATATAATCGTCACTTATTTTATCAAGGAAACTAAATCTAATGATATTAGTTGCAGGATTAGGAAAGATTGAGAAATAAGGAGTATTCGTTTTCTTGGTTAAAGATAAAGGAGAAGAACTTGAGTCTACAACAATATAGCTGCCCATCATCCCTGCATCTTCATGTTCCAGAATATGGCAGTGATACATAAAGACATATGTGCTATCTGCAAAATCATTAAATGGTTTTATGATTTTTACCCAACCATCATTTCCTGGAGGCCAGGTAAGAGGCACTAGAACAACATCCTTCCATCCTTTTTCATTTTCGGGTACTGGCCCATCAGAACGAGCTAATACTTGGAAAGGCTCACCATGAATATGAAATGGATGTGAAGTTCCAGAAGAATTATTTATTGTCCATACTTCTAAGTTTCCCAGTGGTATTATTTCATTTATAACTGCCATATCCATACTAACTCCGTTTATTGTCATAGGTGGGCCATTATCTAATACAAAGGTCCTGCTGGTATCAGCATCTAATTCATTATATAATGTAATTGTATTTAAGTTTTGGGAGATTGATGTTACAGGGCTGGATGTTGGAGCTCCTACATTAAAGCTCATGATTTTATAATTGGTAGTATCTAATTTATCCAATAATGCAGGAGCATAAACCAATAGAATATTTCTTAACTCACCTGCATAGCTCATTAGATTAATAATTTGACCTTGGTCGCTTGAAAAATCTACTACAATCTCTGCTCTTTCTGCTGGACTTAATCGTAGCCGATCTAAACTAATGGGTTGTTCTAATAAGCCTCCATCTGATCCAATTTGCATGAAACTGCGATTATCATCAAACCCAAAATAATAAGTCCTTGTATTCGAAGCATTTAAAATTCTCAAACGGATCATTTGTGCATGTGTCTGTAATTCTGCATTTAAAGTTCCATTTACAAGAATTGTATCTCCAGGTCTTCCTATAAAAAGAGGATTTATGAATTCTAAAAATTCTCCATTAATACCAAATGACCTATCCTGTATTATAAGTGGAATTTCATCAATTCCATAGGTGCAGGGCAAAGAAAGAGAATCAGTGTTTTCATCTTCTACGATTAACATGCCTGCTAAACCCCTAAAAATTTGACCCCCTGTGCCATCTGAATCTTGCCAGAAGGTGGGTTTGTGATGTGGATGATACCAAAAGGTAGATGCCTGATTCATCATTTTAAAAGAAGCAACCCAAGTATTTCCAGGCATAATTTTAATCATTGGGCCACCATCCATTATTGCAGGTACATGAAGGCCATGCCAATGTGTAGTTGTAACTTCATCCATTCCATTTGTAACATTCAAAACAACACTATCATGTTTTTTAATGTACAAGGTAGGCCCTAAAAATGATCCATTATAGCCTGCTGTTTGAGTATAAATCCCAGATATAAATTCAGTGCTGTCATCTTGCATATTTAGGTCAAAAGTGCGCACATTTCCATTCCAATATCCGGTATCAAGCGGTGGGATGAATAGGGCATTTTGCCCTTTAAGACATATATAATGAAAACTGAAGAGTAATAATAAAAGGAGTATTCTATTCATTTCCTTAATAAGTAATTTGTTCTGCATATTAGGATGTTTGAATTTAACAATAAACCATTTTGTTTTCTTGTTGTTGATGCAATTCATTCGTATTTCTTCATGACTGTCCAGCCTTGGCTAGGTATTGTCGCTTTATAAACAACTGCAGAATACATTTTCAGAAATTGGAAAAAGTTAGTCATTATTTAAAACTCCATATCTTCCATTTCATACTCATCTCCTCTTTTCCTTCGCTCCTTCATCCGATAACGATTGATCTTATATGTGAAAGAGATTAAAAACAACCTTGTGGTTCTAAAGTATTGAGTTTCAACATAGAAATTATCCCCATAGGTCTCCATATTAAATTTTCTTGAATTGAGTAAATCACTTACCTTGAATGATAGGGATCCTTTTTTATTGAATATGTCCTTTTTTAAACCAATATCTATAAAGTACATCTCTTTGCGAAGGCCCTGGATAGTTACTCTTGGCCCACGGTAATTGAACATTGCTTGAAGGTTTAAGTCTTTCCAAATAGTAGTATTAGAATTCAACCTCCCAGTATAGCTATACGAATCACTAGCATAATCTCTTCTTAAGTCAGTACCATCAATAATGCTTCTAAAATAATTGAAGCTGCCATTAATTTTCCACCATTTAAATAATATTAAGGAGAAAGTAATCTCTGCTCCAAAATTATCTCCATAAGATAGGTTCATGGGTAGGGTTGTGGAGATACCACTTGAATCTATATTCCTTATTCTTTGTACGATACTATCTGTGTGGCGATAATAAATACTAGTTCCTAAGGTGCCATTCTCCCAGTATTTTATATGCCCTATCTCATATGAATTTGTAAGTTCTGGGTTCAATTTTGGATTACCAACCCATAGATTTAATGGGTCAGCATAGCTGTTGAATGGGTTTAGGCTTCTGGACCTGGGCCTTTTGATACGCCGTGAATAACTAATTTGAATTTTATTGTCCTTTACCAACCCTTGTGAGAGATGTATACTGGGAAAAAAGTGAGTATAATTTCTTTTATAGGTATCATTTGTTTCTACCAGCCTTGATGTTATTATAGAATTTTCAACCCTGATCCCCCCCTGATATCCAAATTCACCATACTTATTGTTGAGCATGATATAGCCAGCATGTATAGCTTCATCATATATAAAATGATTAGAGATGCCTTGCAAGTTAAACCAATCGTTCGTGGCATCACTATATTCCTCTACATCAAAATCAATGTCCTTATTTCTTATTCCTGATTTATATCCCATTTCTAACCTTCCGGCACTGCCTATTGGATGAACATAATCGGTTCTTATAATTAAATTGGTCTCATTTTGTAAATCATTGGTTTGTTGTTGTAGTGGAGAAGAGAGGTCTGGAATATAATTCAGCAAATCATATTCTTCTGTCATACTCATAATTCCTTCTGAATTTCCAGAGTTGTAGCTTAGATCTGCTGTGAGGTTTTGGAACTTCTTGTTAAACCTGTTCTGGTATCCTATGGCATAATCTTTATTGGTTGATCTGCTGATTTCTCTAGTGTCTCTTATATACTGGCTTTCAAGATTGCTTTCAAAGTCAAGTCCTCTATAATCAGTGAATCTGTCATTAGTACCCATATTGATTGAATAATGACTGCTTAAAGTTATAGTACTTGTTTTGCTAATATTATAATCAAGACCCAATCTTAGATTATTTCCCAGCCTGTTTCTGGTAAAGCTGCCATCCTGGTCTAAGGAAGTGATGGTATCATTGCTGTAAGTTTCCCTATGGTAAATAACACCCCCAGGCCTGTCTTTATAACTTATACCATAGTTTCCAAAAACATTGAATTTATCCATTCCATAATTAAAAAGCAGAGAAGCATTATGACGATGAGGATATCCTGTAGTGATATTCAACATGCCATTCAAGCCCTTTCTCTTCTCTTTCTTTAGAATTATATTGATAATTCCCGACATGCCTTCAGCATCATATTTTACAGAAGGATTGGTAATTACCTCAACACTTTCAATGGTATTGGCAGGTATTTGTTCCAGTGCTTTTTCTTGGCTAATACCCATCAGTCCAGAAGGTTTTCCATTGATCAAAATCCTGACATTACTGCTTCCCCTAAGGCTTACATTGCCTTCAATATCTACGATCACAGAAGGGATATTTTCTAAAACGTCTGATGCATCTCCACCAATATTAGACAGGTCTTTTACGACATTAAATACCTTTTTGTCTAGGCCAACTTCAACCTGGTTCTTCTCTGCTGAGATTTCCACTTCTGATAATGTGCTTATTGAAGGAGGCATGGAAATGGCCTTTAAATCAAGTTCGAGATTGTTAGGTTTTAAATTAACCATAGGAATAATGACAGGGGCATGAGAGATGAATTCCACCTTTGTGAAATACCTTCCTGCCTTTGCTGTTAAAATAAAATTTCCTTTTTCATCGCTGATAGTCCCAGTTATTAATAAAGAGTCTCTCTTTCTATAAAGCGAAATGGTTGCATATTCCACAGGTTCGCCAGATTCTTGCGAAAGTACCATTCCTATTATGCTTCCTACAGGTCTTTCATTATTAATTCTATCCCTACCTCCTGATGGCTGTTGTGCTTGTGAAATTAGAGGCAATGCACAGTAAATGCAGGCTAAAGAAAATTGTAAAAGTAATTTCATATCACAAAAATAAATGACCACATATCTATATCCTAATAAGTTCTTATGATAGAGAGATGATATAGTATAATTCAGTGTTAGACTATGAATACTTACATTTGTTTAATCAAGGATTATATATTTATATTTTATCATTAATGAAGTTCAGGGCATTTACAGTTATTTTATTCTTGGCATTATGCCTGATTCAGCATAACAGTAAAGCACAATCACCTCAGGTTGGAATGTATCTTAATAATGAAACAGTGACCTATGAGCAAGCCATGGACTTTTATAAAAAAATGGCTAATGATCACAAAGAAGCAAAGCTTATTAATTATGGCTTAACTGATATTGGGAAGCCTTTAAGCCTTTTTGTTTTGTCTAAGGACAAAGACTTTGACCCTGCTTCACTTAAGAGAAAAAACAAAAGAATTCTATTGATAAACAATGCAATTCATCCCGGTGAACCCTGTGGAGTTGATGCCTGTATTAAACTCGTTGAAGATTTGCTTGAGAAGAAGAAGGTGCCATTTAATTTGAACAACCTCGTTATCTGTATCATTCCTATGTATAACATTGGCGGAGCATTAAACAGAAACTGTTGCAGCAGGGTTAATCAAAATGGGCCAAAGGAATATGGGTTTAGAGGCAATGCACAAAACCTCGATCTTAATAGGGATTTTATTAAGGCTGATTCTAAAAATGCGAAAGCTTTCTTTCAAATTTTCCAAACGTGGGATCCAGATGTTTTCGTGGACACCCATACTTCTAATGGTGCAGATTATCAGTATGTTATGACCTTGATTACAACTCAGCTTGATAAATTAAATACTACCCTGGCTAGCTATGTTAGATACAAATTGAATCCTGCATTGTTTAATAATATGAAGGAAAAAGGCTTCGAAATGATTCCTTATGTTAATCTTGTTGACAAGACACCTGATAAAGGAATAAAGAGTTTCCTTGAAACACCAAGATATTCTACAGGGTACAGCT
>DTSC01000356.1 GCA_012965625.1 Flavobacteriales bacterium
TACTGGTGCAATCAGTGGAATATCAGTAAGTGGCGGAACAGGTACCTTGACCTACCAATGGGATGATCCTGCATCTCAAACTGACAGCACGGCAACCGGACTCATAGCAGGATCATATACCTTAACTATAAGTGATTCAATGGGCTGTATTGCATCATCTGGCCCACATACTGTTCCAAACTTTTCTTTACCCTCAGCACCAAATGTAATTACTCCTCCTGTATATTGTGCCGGCGACACAGCTGCAGACCTTGTTGTAATTGGGATAAATTTAACATCCATTACATGGTATTCAAATTTAATGCTTACAGATTCTATAGCAACGGGCAGCCCATTTACCTCAAATGCAACTACTGATACTTCATTCTGGGTTACCGACAACAGAAATGGTTGTGAAGGAGTAGCAACGCAAGTAGATATTATTTTCTCTCCTACTCCAGCTGCACCTATAGCAGGTACAGATACTGCATATTGTTTGGGCACTAGTATTTTTGATGACCTTGTCGCTCAAGGTTCAGGAGGTATTGAATGGTGGGCAGATCAAGGATTGACTATTTCATTAGGAGTTGGAGATACTTTACCAATAACACCTGGCTTAGGTACCACCATCTATTATGTTACCGATACAGCAGGGGCTTGTCAAAGTTCATATGATTCTGTAATTATTACGGTTGATGCTCAGGTAGTAGCAAATATTACAGGAAATCTAGCTATCTGTGAGGGTGAGTCCACCACCCTTATTGCTACAGGAGGAGGAACATATCTTTGGAATACAACAGATATAAGTTCTGCCATTACGGTTTCACCTTCTATCACTACAATATATTCCTGTATTGTTACCAATGGAGCCTGCACTACGACAGTAAGTGATACGGTTACTGTTGGAAGTCTGCCCATTGCCAATATTACAGGCGCTACAACTGCATGTTATGGTGAGTCTGTTACATTAACTTCTGATCCAGCAGACACTTATCTTTGGTTACCCAGTGGAGAGACAATACAATCGATAACAATTATGCTCAATTCCGGCATTAATAATTATTCTCTGGTTGTAACTAACTCTTGTGGTTCTGATACAGCTAATACACAGATAACGGTACAAGCACCTGTTGCTGCTGGGCCAGATGCTGTTCTTTGCAATAGCTATCCCACTGGATATTTGGATACACTATCCGCATCGCCACCTGGTGGCATCTGGTCTTCTTTGGATGCTTTAGTCTCGCCAAATCTGGATCCTAATGGTTATATAGATCATCTTTCAATTCCATGGGGAAGCGGATACGAAATTATATATACCGTTGGCGGGTGTTCCGACACATTGCTTTTAGACGTGACAGGGTCGGATGCTGGAGAGGACACTATCGTCTGTCCGACTAATGATTACTTTAACCTGCCAGCTGCTTTACCTAACGGAGGAATCTGGAGTGCACCCTTTAACACTGCTGCGAATTTCAATATTAACCCTGATGGTTCTGTTGACAAAGAGGGTATTAGGGGTGAAATCATCTTTGTTTATAGCAGTCAGGGCTGTCCTGATACTGTTTTAGTTGATCTTTGTGGAGAAAATAATGTTTGGGTAGCTAACATTTTTTCACCGAATGGAGATAACAAGAATGACATCCTTTTTGTAAGAGGTGAAGCAATTGAATGGGTTCATATAAAAATTTATGACCGTTGGGGTGAAATGGTCTTTGATTCAGGAGAGGGACTCGATGCAATGTCTAAAGGCTGGGATGGCACGGCAAAAGGCAAAACAGTGAGCCCTCAAGTTTTTGTCTATTATTTGGAAGGTGCCTTTTTGGATGGAGTAGAAATATTTATGAATGGAAATATCACGTTGGTTAAATAAATATCCATATGGTTAAGATAAAGCACATATTATATATAGGAATCGTTGTCCTGACAACATTAAATATGGGGATAGCACAGGATATTCACTTTTCACAATTCTCTGAATCACCTGCGACGTTGAATCCGGCTTGTATTGGAGCATTTGACGGAGAGTTTAGGGTTGTTGGAAATGTCAGGGAGCAGTGGAAAAATGTAGGTGATTATTCCACTTATGCAGGTTCATTTGACATGATAGTCCTGAGAGACAAGATCACTGATGGTTCTTTTGCTGTAGGGGTAAATTTCATTACAGATAAATCAGGAGACCTGGATTTTTCTACAAATACAGTAAACCTTTCAATTTCAGCAAACAAATCAATAAGTAAGAAAAATAATTTCGCACTGGGGTTACAGGGTGGCTTTGGACAACGAGGTGTTACGGCAGGTTCTGAACTACAACAATGGGACAATCAATACGTCGATGGTTTTGGATACGATTCCAATGTGGGGTCTGGAGAAGATACACCAGTTGAAAATTTTGTTTTTGCTGATTTCTCAACCGGTTTATTATGGCGGTATTCTGGTGAAAATATTGGGTTTCACTCAGGTTTTTCGATATTCCATCTAAACCAACCTAAGCAAAACTTCCTTCTCTCTACTGGAAAGCAGCTTTTACAGATGGCCTTCCATGCAGGTTCAAAAATTGACATAAAGGACAAGCCCTTTTCATTGATTCCGAAGGTTTTATTTTTAAAGAATGGCGCTCAGATTGAAACCAATGCAGGAATGTTATTTAAATACGTGTTGCAGGAAGGTTCTGAATATGCTGGAGAGAAATCTGAAACTTCAGTTTATATCGGTGGATGGTATCGCATGGGTGATGCTGCAATTGCCAATATTAAGATGGATTACATGAACTTCTCTGTTGGTGTGAGCTATGACTTTAATATATCATCTTATAAAACCATTACTGCAGGTAATGGAGGATTTGAAATTGCAATTAGCTACCTAAAGCCGTTATTAACTACCAGGAAAAAGAGAAGATCACTATTGTAAACTAAAAAAGAAACCTTTTTACGCTATTAGCGTTATATATATGACATAATGAAGACAAAAATTAAATCCGGCATTTTTATTATCGTTCTATTGATAACCAATGAATGTTTTACCCAGGACATTCATTTCTCCCAATTTTCATCCTCACCCGCAACCTTAAATCCCGCTTCTACAGGCATCTTTACAGGTAGTGTAAGAGCAGTGTATAACTTTAAGGACCAGTGGAAGACCATTGCTTATCCTTATAGGACACATTCCTTTTCCGTTGACATGCCAATAGTTGAAGATATTATAACAGATGGTGGTATTTCAGGTGGTATTTCTGTTCTAAGTGATAAAGCCGGAGACCTTAATGTTGGTACAACCCAGATAAATTTGTCTATCGCGGCAAATAAAAATGTTAGTTTGGAACATAATATTTCTGTGGGGCTTCAGGGAGGTTTTGCTCAGTGGGCACTCGATGGCAGTTCTGAAGCACAACAATGGGATAGTGAATATGATCCTGGGGTATATGGGGGTTATGCAAATAAACCCTTCTCAATTACCAGTTCCGATCTGGAAAATTTCAGCTATGTGGATTTTTCAACTGGAATTTTATGGAATTACAAAGGCCCAATTAAAGTGCATGCCGGCATAGCTCTTTTCCACCTTACCAAACCAACGCTTTCTTATTTAGGAGATAATGAAAAACTTAATGGCAAAATGGCCTTTCATGGTGGTGCTGCCATTAATATCAAAGGTGCGGTTATTGTAGCCCTTCCACAGGTATTAATTTTAAAGCAAGGTCCGCAATTTGAAAGCAATATTGGAGCCTTGATAAAATACCGACTACAAGAAAGCTCTAAATATACTGGAGAGAATGCTGAAACAGCTGTTTATCTTGGTGGATGGTATAGGTTTGGAGATGCATTCATTGCCAATGTGAAAATGGACTATATGAATTTTTCCCTGGGGATTTCTTATGATGTCAATGTCTCAAACCTCGCTATCGCTACGGCAAGTAAAGGAGGATACGAGGTTGCCTTAGCATATATTCACCCATTAACAGCAAAAAGGAAAACAGCTTCTCCTCTTCTTTAAATTTAGCATTAAAACTATTCTCCTCTTATAGGTCCAGAAGCAACTCGGCAAGATCATGCCCTTCTGTTAAAAGCGCTATTGGGTTTTCAATACACTCCTTAACTTTCACTAGGAATCCAACAGATTCTCTGCCATCAATAACTCTGTGGTCATAGGAAAGGGCAAGATACATCATCGGTCTAACTACTACTTTACCGTCAATAGCTATGGGCCTTTCAACTATATTATGCATACCCAGTATTGCAGATTGAGGGGGATTTAAGATTGGAGTTGACATCATTGATCCAAAAATACCCCCATTTGTAATGGTAAATGTGCCGCCAGTCATTTCATCCATGCTTAATTTACCATCCCTTGCTTTTTTAGCCAAAAGAGATATGTTCGATTCTATGTCAGCGAACCTCATTGCCTCTGCATTTCGAAGAATGGGAACCATCAATCCTTTTGGAGAGCTTACGGCAATGCCTACATCCATATAGCTATGGTAGAGCAATTCATCTCCATCAATCATAGCGTTTACTGCCGGAAATTTTTTAAGTGCCTCAGTAACCGCTTTTGTGAAAAAGGACATAAAGCCAAGCTTTACCCCATGGCTTTCTTCAAATTTTGTTTTGTATTTCTTGCGCATGTCCATAATTCCACTCATATCTGCCTCATTAAAAGTGGTTAACATCGCTGTTTGATTCTTTACAGAAACCAGGCGTTGAGCCAATTTTTTTCGAAGCATGGACATTTTCTGACGATCCACATTCCTGCTAATTGGAGCAGCAATTTTAGTTCCTCCTGCAAGAGCTGCCAACACATCCTCTTTAGTAATCCGACCACCTTTACCTGAACCAACAAGGCCTGCTGTTTTATCAGGGTTTTCATCAATCATCTTCTTAGCTGCTGGTGAGGGATGATTTTCGCTATAAGTTCCATTATCTTTCTTTTTCTCAACCTCAATTATCTTTTCAGGGGCTGCCTCAACCTTGGCTGTAGATGGTTTCTCTTTCGCAACTTTAGCTTTGGGGTCAGGTTTCGCATCTGTATCAATACTGCAAACAACCTTTCCTACTTCAATAGTATCACCTTCTTCTGCTAAAATTTTTATGGCCCCCGATTCTTCAGCAGCTAACTCCAGTGTAGCTTTCTCAGAATCTATCTCACATATCACCTGATCTCTTTCAACATATTCTCCATCAGAAACCAGCCATTGTGCAATTTCAACTTCAGTTATCGATTCGCCAGGACTAGGCAATTTCATTTCAATTATCATAGTATCTTGATTATGTGTTTTTTGAAAAATGCTTTAAGTAACCTTGGAGGTCTTTTTCTTTATGAAAACTTTTTTCCAAAGCTTGTTCATAAAGCTCAAGTTGTTCTATATGATGAACCTTGCTGGAGCCAGTAGCAGGGCTTGCGCTTTCAGGCCTGGCAATAACGTCTAATGATACCGTACGATAATGCCTTAACATATGCGACCAGGCACCCATATTTTCGGGCTCTTCCTGAATCCAGACCCATGTTTTTGCCTTTTTATACTTTGCAACAATGTCATCTAGCTGCGTTTGAGGCAATGGATAGAGTTGTTCTACCCTTATGATCGCTATCGATGACACTTTCCTCTTCTTCCTTAGTTCAATCAAATCATAATATATTTTTCCAGAGCAAAACAGCACCTTCTCCACTTTAGAAACAACAGCATCAGCATCATCAATAACTTCTTTAAATTCACCTTTGGACAGCTCATCAAGCTTTGAAATACATGCAGGATGCCTCAACAAGCTTTTCGGTGTAAAGACAATAAGTGGTTTTGAATAATCCCTGTGTATTTGTCTTCGTAAAACATGGAAGAAATTTGCAGGGTTAGTGCAATTAACAACCTGCATATTTAATTCTGCACATAATTGAAGATACCTTTCCAATCTTGCATTAGAGTGCTCTGCTCCTTGCCCTTCATATCCGTGTGGCAATAACATCACTAAGCCATTTTGTCTCATCCATTTATCTTCAGCTGCACTCAGATATTGATCTAAAATTACTTGAGCCTCGTTACTAAAGTCACCAAATTGTGCTTCCCATATTATTAGCCTATCAGGTGAAACACTTGCATAACCATATTCAAAGCCAAGGACGCCATATTCAGACAACAATGAATTATAAACATCAAAAGGTGCTTGTTTCTTATTCAGGTTTTGCAAAGGGACATATTCTCCTTCTGAATCTTCAAATTTCAATACTGCATGCCTATGAGAAAAAGTACCTCTTTCAACATCCTGGCCAGAAAGTCTAACACGATGACCTTCAGAAACCAGGGTAGCATAGGCCATAAGCTCTCCAATAGCCCAATCTATTTTATTATCAGCAATCATCTGTCGCCTGTCATTAAAAAGTTTTCGAACTTTTCGAAAAACAGCAATATCATCAGGTATCTGGAACAATTTATCGCTAAGTATTTTAAGAGTCTTTAACGGTACTCCGGTTTTTGGAGATATTTCAAAATCTGCTTTAGTGCTCCTCCTATTCTTGCCCCAAATACCTCCTAGCTTTTTGTCTACTTTAATTACCTTATCGATTTTACCTTTCGCAGCTTCGAGTTTCTTCTGCAATCCACTTTTAAAATCGGCATCTATCTTATCAGCCTGGGTTTCATTCAATGTCTCTTCACCAATTAACTTTTCAATATAAATATCTTTCGGATTCGGATGCTTTGCAATAACCTTATATAATAGGGGCTGGGTAAATTTAGGTTCGTCCCCCTCATTATGGCCATGTTTCCGATAACCAAGCAAGTCAATAAAAACATCCCTTTGGAACTTTTGCCTGAATTCAATGGCAATCCTTACTGCCAACACTACAGCTTCGACATCATCACCATTGACATGGAATACAGGTGACAATGTGGTTTTAGCAATATCCGTACAGTAGGTACTTGATCGAGCATCCAAATAATTAGTTGTAAATCCTATCTGGTTATTTAATACAATATGAACAGTGCCTCCAGTTTTATATCCATCGAGCTGTGACATCTGAATAACTTCATACACAACGCCTTGCCCAGCAATAGATGCATCACCGTGTACTAATATAGGAGCCACCTTCGAATAATCACCATCAAATTTGTTATCTATCTTTGCCCGTGCCATACCTTCAACAATGGGATCTACTGACTCTAAATGTGATGGGTTTGCAGACAAGCTTAGGTGAACCATTTTACCTGTATTAGTCTTTACATCACTTGAAAAACCCAAATGGTATTTCACATCTCCTCCAAAGCTCAGCTCATCATAAGGATTGCCTTCAAATTCACTAAATATATCTTGATGAGACTTATTGAATATATTAGAAAGCACATTAAGACGGCCTCTATGTGCCATTCCTACAATAAATTCCTCAATGCCCATTTCTGAGCCTGATTCAATTACTGCATCAAGAGCAGGAATAAAACTCTCACATCCTTCAAGGGAAAATCTTTTCTGGCCTACAAACTTGGTATGCAAAAACTGTTCAAAACCCACTGCCTGGGTCAGCTTCTTTAACAAATGCAGTTTCTCCTCTTTAGATAATTTGGGCTTATTCTTTGTTGCCTCCATCCTGGTTTTCAACCATCCAACCACTTCTGGATCACGAATATAAAGATATTCAACACCTACTGATTGGCAATAAGTATCATCAAGATGTGCAATAATCTTGTTTAGCTTCGCTGGACCAATACCAATTTGCGAACCAGCTTGAAAAACAAGTTCCAGATCATTTTGTTCAAGCCCAAAGTTCTCAATATCTAAGGTGGGTGTATATTGCCTTCGTTCTCTTACTGGGTTTGTTTTTGTAAAAAGGTGACCGCGCTGCCTGTAACCATTTATAAGATTTAACACCTTAAACTCCTTATGGAACTCTTCGGGCACGTCCGTTTCTTCATAATTCTTCCTGGCAAATTCAAATCCTTGAAAAAACTCTTTCCAGCTAGCATCA